>JANPMR010000099.1:0-31568 GCA_031427055.1 Rubrivivax sp. | reverse complement strand
ATGTTGCTCTTGGTGAGCTCGACCTCGTCCTTGGACGCGTTGGCGCCCATGTGCTTGAGGCGCTTGTAGTGGTTGTAGACGGCCACCGACAAGGTGCGCTTGGCGACCTCCTGGCCGATCACGTACTGGTCCAGGCTGGCCTTGATGTCGCCCGGCGTCGGCAGGTCTGACTTGCTGGACTTGGCGGCCGGGCCCTCGGCCGGCACTTCATCACGGATGATGTCGTTGCACAGCTCGATGCATTCGTCGCAGATGAACACCGACGGGCCGGCGATGAGCTTCTTTACCTCGTGCTGGCTCTTGCCGCAGAACGAGCAGTACAGAACCTTTTCGCCGGAGGCGCCCTTCTTTTCAGCCATGGATTCAGTGCGTGAGTGCGCGAGCGGTGTTGCGGGCGGGATGCAGCGGCATCATAGATCAAGTGCCGAGCCGCCCAAGAGAGCGAAAAGGGGTCGGAATGCCGTCGCCGACGGGCGCCGGCCGGGTCGTGATCAAGCGCTCAGGCGCGCTTGTCGAGCACTTGGTCGATGAGCCCGTAGTCCTTGGCCTCGGTCGGCGACATCCAGAAATCGCGCTCCATGTCGGCGACGATGCGCTCGTAGGGCTGGCCGGTGCGCTCAGCGTAGATGCGGTTGAGCTGCTCGCGGGTCTTGATGATCTCGCGCGCCTGGATCTCGATGTCGGTGGCCTGGCCTTGGGCGCCGCCGCTGGGCTGATGCAGCATGACTCGCGAGTTGGGCAATGCCGAGCGCTTGCCCTTGGCGCCAGCCATCAGCAAGAAGCTGCCCATGCTGGCCGCCATGCCCATGCAAAGCGTGGACACGTCGGGCTTGATGAAGTTCATCGTGTCGTAAATCGACAGGCCCGAACTGACGCTGCCGCCGGGCGAGTTGATGTACAGGAAGATGTCCTTGTCGGGGTTCTCGCTCTCCAGGAAGAGCATCTGCGCCACGACCAGATTGGCCGTCTGGTCGTTCACCGGGCCGACCAAGAAGACGATGCGCTCGCGCAGCAGCCGGCTGTAGATGTCGTAGGCCCGCTCGCCCCGCCCCGATTGCTCGATGACGATGGGCACCATGCCCAGGCCAGTGGTTTCCAAGTAGCTCATCGTGGTCTCATCCAAGGTTCAAGCGCGGGTCTGGCTCCGCCGGCCCGCTGCTTGCGCCCCACGGGACCGAAGGGACCCTGCGGGTCAAAGGGGCAGCGACCGGAAGGAGCGCGAGGGTTCATTGACTCGTCATGAGTTCATCGAACGGTAGCACCTTGTCCACGACCTTCGCTTGCGCGAGGACGAAGTCGGTCACGTTGGTCTCTATCACCACGGCCTCGACCTCGGCCATGCGCTGGCGGTCACCCAGGTACCAGCGCATCACCTCGGCCGGCTTCTCGTAGCTCTGGCTCATCTCTTCGATGTGCTTCTGCAATTGTTCGGGTTTGGCCCGCAGGTTGTGCGCGCGCACCAGTTCGGCCACCACCAGGCCCAGGCGCACGCGGCGCTCGGCCTGCGGCCTGAAGATCTCGGCCGGGATCGGCGCGGTCTCGGCATCTTTCACGCCGCGCTGCTTGAGGTCGGCGCGCGCGCCTTCGATCAGACGATCAGTTTCGCTGGCCACCAGTGCGTTGGGCAGTTCGAGCTCGGCCGACTTGGCCAGTGCATCCATCACCGCGGCCTTGTTGCGCGCCAGCACGCGGAACTTGACTTCGCGCTCGAGGTTCTTCTTGACGTCGGCGCGCAGCCCCTCGACGGTGCCTTCCTTGATGCCCAGCGACTTGGCCAGCGCCTCGTCCACGTCGGGCAGGTTCTGGGCCTCGATCTTCTTCACGGTAACCATGAAGTCGGCTTCCTTGCCGGCCACATCCTGGCCGTGATAGTCGGCCGGAAACTGCAACGGGAAGGTCTTGCTTTCGCCTACCTTCATACCGCGCACCGACTGATCAAACTGCGCCAGCATCTGACCTTCGCCGATGATGAACTGGAAGGCCTCGGCCTTGCCACCTTGGAACGGCTCGCCGTCAATCTTGCCTTCGAAGTCGATGGCCACCCGATCAGTCTCTTGCGCGCCGTCGGCCGCCGCGCGCAGGCCGAAACTGCGGCGCTGTTTGCGCAGGATGTCGACGGTGCGGTCGATCGCGGCCTCGGTCACCTCGGTGCTGACGCGTTCGACTTCGGCTGCGCTCAGGTCACCGAGCTTGACCTCGGGGTAGACCTCGAAGGTGGCCTCGAAGGCCAGCTGGCCCTCGGGCGACTGGTCTTTTTGCGCAATGCGCGGCTGGCCGGCCACGCGCAGCCGGGCTTCGTTGGTGGCGTCGTTGAAGGCCTGGCCGACGCGGTCGTTGACGACCTCGTACTGCACGCTGTAGCCGTAGCGCTGCGAGACCACCGACATCGGCACTTTGCCAGGGCGGAAGCCATCGGCCTTCACGGTGCGCGAGAGCTTCTTGAGGCGGGTCTCGACTTCGCCGCTGATGGTGGCGGCGGCCAGCGTCAGCGTGATGCGGCGTTCGAGCTTTTCTAGGGTTTCGATCTGGACGGCCATGTCGATATCTCTTGTGGGCAATGAGTGCAGGGCTGGTGCGCGGGGCCGGACTCGAACCGGCACGCCCGTGAAGGCGTCAGGACCTAAACCTGGTGCGTCTACCAATTTCGCCACCCGCGCAGGTGGATGCCGGCTAGGGCGAATCGCTGATTTTAGCTTGAGCCCGCAGCGTGCCGCGATCCGATGTCTGGCACAGGCTCCACATCACGTGGCAGCCGGCACGCGCTTGACACGGAACCACGCCGCGTACATCGCCGGCAGCGCCAGCAGCGTCAGCGCCGTGGCCACGATCAGGCCGCCCATGATGGCCACCGCCATCGGCCCCCAGAACACGCTGCGCGACAGCGGAATCATAGCCAGCACGGCCGCTGCCGCGGTCAGCACGATGGGTCGGAAGCGCCTCACCGCGGACTCGACAATGGCATCCCAGGTCGGCACGCCGCGCGCGCGGTCCTGCTCGATCTGGTCGATCAGGATCACCGAGTTGCGCATGATCATGCCCATCAGCGCGATCACGCCCAGCAGCGCGACGAAGCCGAAGGGCCGGTTGAGCAGCAGCAAGGCGCCGGCCACGCCGGCGATGCCCAGCGGACCGGTGAGGAACACCAGCATCGCCCGGCTGAAACTCTGCAACTGCAACATCAGCAGCGTAAAGATGATGAACAGCATCACTGGCACGCCGGCTGTGATCGAACCCTGGCCCTTGCTGCTTTGCTCGACTGCACCGGCGACCTCGATGCGGTAGCCCACCGGCATTTTTGCCATCAGCTGCTGCAGCTGCGGCCACAGCTGCGCAGTGACGGTCGGGCCCTGCACGCCTTCGGCGACGTCGCCCTGCACGGTGGCCGCATAGTTGCGGCCCTCGCGCCATAGCACGCCTGGCTCCCAGCTGAAGCCGACCTTGGCGATCTGCGTCAGCGGCACGGCGCGCCCGCTGGCAGTGGGCATGTAGGCGTTGCCGATGTCGGTGATCAGGCGGCGCTCGTTCTCGGGCTGGCGCAACACGATGTCGATCAGCTTGTCGCCCTCGCGGTACTGGCCGATGGTCGTGCCCGACAGGATGGTGCGCGAGGCCTGTGCGATGGCCTGGCTGGTGACGCCCAGGGCGCGTGCCTTGTCCTGGTCGATCTCCAGTCGCAGCACCTTGACCTGCTCGTTCCAGTTGTCGTTGACGCCGCGCATGCTGGCGTTGCTGCGCAGCACGGCCTTGGCCTCGTCGGCCCACGCGCGCACGGCGTCGGCGTCGGGGCCGACGACGCGGAACTGCACCGGGTAGGGCACCGGCGGCCCGTTGGGCAGCACCTTGACGCGTCCGCGTACCTCGGGAAACTCCGTCGCCATCAGTTGCGGCAAGCGCACGCGAAGTGCTTCCCGCTCTTTCAGGCTCTTGGGCAGCACGATGGCCTGGCTGACGTTGCTCTGAGGGAAGATCTGGTCCAGCGGCAGGTAGAAGCGCGGCACGCCACTGCCGATCCAGGTGGTGACGCTGGCCACGCCGCTCTCTTGCGCGATGCGGGCCTCGAAACGCTTGGCGATCTCTTCGCTCTGCTGAACCGTGGAGCCCTCCGGCAGCCACAGGTCGACGACGAGTTCTGGCCGGCTGGAATCCGGGAAGAACTGTTGCTGCACGCGGCCCATGCCGACGATGCCGAGCGCGAAGCTCAGCACAGTCAGGCCGATGGTGATCCAGCGGTGCTGCACGCACCAGTCCACGGCGCGCCTGAACCGCGAATAGAACGGCGTGTCGAACAGTTCGTGCGGGCCTTCGCCTTCGTGGCCGGCGCCGGCACCAAGCTTGCTGCGCGTGTGCAGCAGCAAGGCACCCAGATAGGGCACGAAGTACACCGACACCAGCCAGGAGATCACCAGTGCGGCCGAGGTGACGGCAAAGATCGCGAAGGTGTACTCGCCGGTCACGCTCTTGGCCAGGCCGATAGGCAGGAAGCCGGCCGCCGTGATCAGCGTGCCGGTCAGCATGGGCATCGCCGTCACCTCGTAGGCGTAGGTGGCGGCGCGCATCTTGTCGTAGCCCTCTTCGAGCTTGCGCACCATCATCTCCACCGCAATGATGGCGTCGTCTACCAGCAGGCCCAGCGCGATGATCAGGCTGCCCAGGCTGATCTTGTGCAGCCCCACACCCCAGTAGAACATCGTCACGAAGGTGATGGCCAGCACCAGCGGAATGGTGATGCCAACGACGAGGCCGGGCCAGATGTCGATACTGAACTTCATGAACCCGGGCTTGGTGTGCAAGCCCAGGGCGATGAAGCTGACGGCCAGCACAATGAGCACGGCCTCGATCAACACGCTGACGAACTCGCCCACCGAGCGGCTGACCGACGCCGGCTGGTCTTGCACCTGCACGATGCCCACGCCGGCCGGCAGCTCGGCCTGTACGCGCGCGGCCGTCACCTGCAGCGCCTTGCCCAGCGCGATGATGTCGCCGCCCTTGGTCATCGAGACCCCGATCGCCACCACGTCCTGGCCTTGGTGACGCACTTTCACCGCCGGCGGGTCGACGTAGTCGCGCCGCACGCTGGCGATGTCGCCCAGCCGGATGGTGCTGGCCACGCCGGTGGTGGTGTTGACGGCGCGGATGGGGAAGCGCTTGAGCTCGTCGACCGAATTGAACTGACCAGCCACGCGCACCTGCAGGCTCTCGGCCCCGGCGTTGAGCACGCCGGCACCCTCGACCGCGTTTTGCGCGCCGATTTGGGCAAGCACCTGGTTGAAGTCCAGGCCCAGCTGCGCCAGGCGCCGCTGCGAGATCTCGATGAAGATCTTCTCAGGCTGCGCGCCAAAGATCTCGACCTTGGCCGCGTCTGGCACGCGCAGCAGTTGCTGGCGCACACGTTCGGCAATCACGCGCACCTCTTCGCGGCTGAAGCCGTCGGAGGTGAGCGCATAGATCGAGCCATAGACGTCGCCGAAGTCGTCGTTGAAGACCGGGCCGATGACGCCCTGCGGCAGCGTGTTGCGCATGTCGCCGATGCGCTTGCGCACCTGGTACCAGCTGTTGGCAACTTCCTTGGGCGGCGCCGAGTCCTTGAGCTCCAGGATCGTCAGCGATTCACCTGGCTTGGTGTACGAGCGGATCTTGTCGGCGTGCGCTACCTCTTGCAGCGCCTTCTCGATCTTGTCGGTCACCTGCTCGGCCATCTGGTGCGCGCTGGCGCCGGGCCAGAAAGCCTGCACGACCATGGCGCGAAACGTGAACGGCGGATCTTCGTCCTGGCCGAGCTGGAAGTAGGCAGCCACGCCCAGCAGCAGCAACACCACCATCATGTAGCGCGTAAGCGCCGGGTGCTCGAGCGCCCAGCGCGAGATGTTGAAACGCGAGGCGGCGGGCTTGTCGGCAGACGAGTTCATGGCGGCGCCCCGGTGGTCAGCGGCTGGCCGCGGCGTCGGGCAGCGTGGCCGCGGCCGGTACTGCCGGCGCCGGGGGCGCCTGGTAGAGCGTGACCTTCTGCCCTGGCGTCAGGGTGTGCACGCCAGCGGTGACGACCGTCTGGCCGGCGCTCAGCCCAGCAGCAATCACCACCGAATTGCCATCGGCGCCGCCCACCACGACGCTCTGAATCTTGACGGTCATGCTGGCGGGATCAAGCAACCACACCGCACTGCGGCCCTGCTGCTGCATCACCGCGGCCAGGGGCAGACGCATCACACCCTCACGGCGCGCCAGGTCGATCTGAACCGTCACGGTCTGTCCCAGTTGCAGCGGCGCAGCGCCGATGTCGGCCTTGACGAGAAAGGTGCGCGTTGCCGGGTCGGCGGCAGCGGCCACTTCGCGCACGGTGGCCGGTAGCGCGTTGACGCTGCCCCACGGCAGCACCTTCAGCGCGCCCACACGGCCCTTCAGCGCACGCACGCCGGCAAGGGCGTCCTCCGGCACGGCGAACACGGCGTCTCGCGGGCCATCGTGCGCCAGCCGCACGACGGGCGCACCAAGGGCCAGCACGGCGCCAGGCTCGGCCTCGACGGCGGTGATGACGCCGGCCGCGGTGGCGCTCAGGGTCGCGTACTGGGCTTGGTTGCCCTGCACGCTGGCCTGCGCGCGCGACTGGTCGAGCTGCGCCTTCTGGGCCTGCAGCGTGGTCTCGCGACGCTCCAGTTCAAGCGCGCTGATGAAGCCTTGATCACGCAGCTCCTTGTATCGCTTGAACTCGGCCGTCGACAGATCGAAGGCGGCCTGCGCCGCGCGCAAGCTGGCTTGTGCCGCCTCCTGCCCCAGGCGCAGGTCAGTGGCATCGATCTGCGCCAGCACCTGCCCTGCGCGCACCTGCTGGCCGATCTCGGCGCTACGCTGGGTCAGCTTGCCGGCAACGCGAAAGCCCAGGCGGCTTTCGGTGCGCGCGCGGATCTCGGCGGCAAAGCTGTGCGCACCGCCGGCGCTGTCCACGCCGAGCGTCATCGTGCGCACGGCGCGCACCGGCTCGGGCGGCGGCGGCGGCGGCGAGCAGGCGCCAAGCACGAGCGCGAAGCACGGGACAGTCATCAAGCGAAGTGCGGCGTTCATCGTGGGCAACCTGGGGTTAGTGCGGACGGCGGCCGCCATTACTGACTGACCGGTCAGTAATATATTGACCGCGGCCGGCCCTGTCAATCAGCCCGCCCACAACACCCTGCGGCGGGTGCGGCGCCGAAGTGGTCAGAATCGCCCACTGTGAGCGTCGATCATTACGAAAACTTCCCGGTGGCTTCGATCCTGTGCCCGCCGGCCATCCGCCCCGCCGTGGTGGCGATCTACCGCTTTGCGCGCACGGCCGACGACATTGCCGACGAAGGCACCGCCAGCGTGTCACGTCGACTGGTGGACCTGTCGTCGTTTCGCGCCGAGCTGCAGGCAGTCGTGCGCGGCCACTCGACCGGGCCGCGCTGGCGTTCGGTCTTCGAGCCGCTGGCCACCCAGCTCAAGCGGCGCAAGCTGCCGCCCACCTTGCTGCACGACCTGCTGGACGCCTTCGAACAGGACATCAACAACCCGCGCTACGAGGATCGTGCGGCGCTGCTGGACTATTGCCGGCGCTCGGCCAATCCGATCGGTCGGCTGCTGCTGCACCTCTACGGCATCCACGACACGCATGCGCTGCACCAGGCCGATGCCATCTGCAGCGCGCTGCAACTCATCAACTTCTGGCAAGACCTGAGCGTGGACGTGGCGCGAGGCCGCCACTACGTGCCGCTGTCGGATCTGGGTGCACACGGCGTGGCGCTCCAAGACCTGACAACCCGCAGCGACAACGCGCGCACACGCCAGCTGGTCGCGGCCTTGTGCGATTGGGCACGCGGCCTGATGTCAGAGGGCACGCCGCTGGCACTGCGGCTGCCCGGCCGCGCCGGCTGGGAGCTGCGCTTGGTGGTGCAAGGCGGGCTGCGCATTCTTGAGAAAATCGCGCAAATGAACCACGCCACGCTCATCAAGCGCCCCACGCTGTCGGCCTTCGACTGGCCGCTGCTGCTGTGGCGCGCCGCCCGCATGAGGCGCGCCGTGCGATGACCCCGCAGCAGTATGTGCAGGACAAGGCTTCCGGCAGCGGCTCGTCGTTCTACTACGCGTTCTTGTTCCTGCCGCCGCCGCGTCGCGCGGCGATCACGGCCTTCTACGCGTTCTGCCGCGAGGTCGACGACGTCGTCGACGAGACCGCCGACCCCTCGGTGGCCGCCGCCAAGCTGCAGTGGTGGCGCGGTGAGGTGGCGCAGGCTTACGCAGGTCAGCCCAGCCACCCCGTGATGCAGGCCTTGATGCCGCTGACGAGCACATTCGGCATCCAGGCGGCGCACTTGTCGGCGGTGATCGAGGGCTGCCAGACCGACCTCGACCAGACGCGCTTTCTGGACTACGCGGCCTTGCAGCGCTACTGCCATCTGGTGGCTGGCGTGGTGGGTGAAGTGGCGGCCAACATCTTCGGCCGCACGCAGGATGCGACAGTGGCCTACGCCCACCAGCTCGGGCTCGCCATGCAGCTCACCAACATCATCCGCGACGTCGGCGACGACGCACGCCGCGGCCGCATCTACCTGCCGGTGTCGGAGCTGCAGCGCTTTGACGTCAAGGCGCACGAGCTGCTCAAGCGCGAGGCGCCGTGGGGCTACAGCGAGCGCTTCCAGGCGCTGATGCAGTTCCAGTCCGAACGTGCCCACGCCGCCTACGACGCCGCGATGCAACTGCTGCCGTCGGCCGACCGCACGGCACAGAAGCCGGGCCTGATGATGGCCAACATCTACCGTACGCTGTTGCGCGAGATCGAGTCGCAGCGCTTCGCCGTTCTGCACCAGCGCACGTCGCTGACGCCGCTGCGCAAGTTGTGGATCGCAACCCTCACGCACCTGCGCGGCCGCTGACGCTGGCCGTCGTGGGGGGCGGTTGGGCCGGGCTGGCTGCCGCTGTGCGCGGCACACAGGCGGGGCACGCGGTGACGCTGTTCGAGATGTCGGCGCAGCTCGGTGGCCGTGCACGCGCGGTGGCGGTCGATGGCCTGACGCTGGACAACGGCCAGCACATCCTGATAGGTGCCTACAAGCGCACGCTGGCGCTGATGGCGCTGGTCGGCGCCGACATCGACGACGCGCTCGACCGGCGGCCCCTGGAATTGCGCTACCCCGACGGCCGCGGCCTGAAGATGCCGCGCGGCCCGGCTTGGCTGGGCTTCGGACTGGCGGTCTGGCGCTGCCGCGGCTGGTCGATGGGTGACCGCTGGGCGCTGCTGCGCACGGCCGCCGGCTGGGCGCTGCGCGGCTTTTCGTGCGACCCGCGGCTGACCGTGAACGAGCTTTGCCGCGGCCTGCCGCCGGCGGTGCGCGAGCTGCTGATCGATCCCTTGTGCGTGGCCGCCCTCAACACGCCGGCCAGTGACGCCAGCGCCGCCGTGCTGCTGCGCGTCTTGCGCGACGCCCTGTTTGGCGGGCCAGGGTCGTCGGATCTGCTGCTGCCGCGGCGCTCGCTCGACGCCTTGCTGCCACAACCGGCGGCGCACTGGCTGGCCAGCGCCGGAACGCAGGTTCGCTCGGGGCATCGTGTCCAGGCACTGGCGCCTGCGGGCGGCCGCTGGCTCGTCGATGGAGAGGCCTTTGACGGCGTCGTGCTGGCCTGCACCGCCACCGAGGCGGCGCGCCTGGTGATGCCCCACGCCGCGGATTGGGCGAGCGAGGCCCAGGGTCTGCTCTACGAGCCCATCGTCACCGTCTACCTGCATGGCCCCGGCGCGCGGCTGCCCTCGCCGATGATGTCGCTGGTGGAGAGCCCGCACGCGCCGGCGCAGTTCGCCTTCGACCACGGCGCGCTGGGCGGTGCGGTCGGCGTGTTCGCCTTTGTCATCAGCGGCGCTCGGCGCTGGGTGGACGCCGGTCTCGATGCCGCCGGCGCTGCGGTGCTGCGCCAGGCCCTGGCTGATTTCACGCCCGGCACCTGGCCGCAGCCGCCGACGGTACTTCGGGTGCTGGCCGAGAAGCGCGCCACCTTTCGCTGCACACCCGGATTGCTGCGCCCGCAGGCGGTGATCGCGCCGGGGCTCGTGGCGGCGGGCGACTACGTCCAGGGCCCCTACCCGGCGACGCTGGAAGGCGCGGTGCGCGCCGGCGAGGCCGCGGTGGCGCTGCTGACACGGGCGGCTTGACGGCGCGGCTTCGGCGCCCGCGCGCAGCAGCATCCAGCACCCGGAATCCCGGTATGCAGACATGAATTCCGCAATGCAAAATCAGGGTAAGCTCGGGCCAGGCCCAAAACCATGCGCGAGAAGCCAGCTCAATCCCCAACGATCCAGGTGCTCGAGCGCAGCTTTTCTCTGCTCGACATGCTGGCGTCGAAGCAGGATCCCGTGTCACTGAAGGAGATCAGTGAACACACGGGCCTGCATCCGTCAACCGCGCACCGCATCCTCAACGACCTGACGATTGGCGGTTTCGTCGAACGCCCACAGGCCGGCAGCTATCGTCTGGGCATGCGGCTGCTGGAGCTGGGCAATCTGGTGAAGGCCCGGCTGGACGTGCGCGAGGCCGCGATCGGGCCCATGCGGGAGCTGCACAAGCTGACCCATCAGCCGGTCAACTTGTCGATGCGCCAGGGCGACGAGATCATCTACATCGAGCGCGCGTACAGCGAGCGCTCGGGCATGCAGGTGGTGCGCACGGTGGGTGGCCGCGCGCCGCTGCACCTGACGTCGGTGGGCAAGCTCTTTCTCGCCCACGACGACCCAGCGCGCGTGCGAGCCTACGCGGCCCGCACGGGCCTGACCGGTCACACCCGCAACAGCATCACGGAGTTGCCGCGGCTCGAACGCGAACTGGCCACGGTACGCAGCAATGGCAGCGCGCGTGACGACGAAGAACTGGAGCTTGGCGTGCGCTGCATGGCCGCCGGCATCTTCGACGACCAAGGGGAACTGGTGGCGGGCTTGTCGGTATCCGCGCCGGCCGACCGACTGGAAGAGACCTGGCTCGAGCGCGTCAAGGCGACGGCGGCGCAGATCTCCGCGGCGCTCGGCTACAGAGGCTGAGTCGTAGCCGACAACGGCGCACCCGCCAGGGGCAAGCGCGCCAGCCACTTGCGGATGCGTTCGGCATCGCCGATACGCGAGTACTTTCCGGCCGAGTCGAGCAACACCATGATCAATTGCCGGCCCGCCAGATGGGCCTGCATCACCAGGCAACGACCGGCGGCCGAGATGTAGCCAGTCTTCTGCAGACCGATCTCCCACTCGGGGTTGCGCACCAGGCCATTGGTGTTGCGGAACTGCGTGAGCCGCTTGCCGACCGGTACCGAAGCCTCGCGGGACGTCGACAGCTCGCGAATGATGGGGTGCCCCATCGTCGCCTTGACGAGCCGGGTCAGGTCGGTGGCGCTGGACTGGTTGCTGCTGGACAAGCCGGTGGGCTCGACGTAGCGCGTGTCGTTCATGCCCAGCGCGCCAGCCTTGCCGTTCATCTCAAGCACGAATCGCTCGATGCCGCCGGGGTACGTGCGCCCCAGCACATGCGCGGCGCGATTCTCCGACGCCATGAGCGCCAGATGCAGCATTTCACCGCGAGTGAGTTGTGTGCCCTTGGCCAACCGCGAGGCGCTGCCGGCAGTGGCCGCCACGTCTTCTTGCGAGACCGTAAGCACTTCATCCAGCGGCAGCCCAGCCTCGGTGACCACCAGTGCCGTCATTAGCTTGGTGATCGACGCAATCGGCAGCACCGCTTGCGAATTCTTGCTGAAGAGGATTTCGTCGGTGTCCTGGTCGATGACCAGCGCCACACTGGACTTCAGTGCCAAGTCGTCGTCTGTGCCATGCAGCCCAGCCATCTGTCCAAACGAGGGGCGGCCGGGGTCGGCGCGCGCGGCCACCTTCCGCGCAGGGGCACGCTTGATGGCGCGCTTCGCAGGCACGGCACTCTTCGCGGCCACGCGTGCGTCAGCGGCTTTGGGATCCACCCTTGTTGCGGTGGCCGAGTGCGCAGGCGCGGCAAAACACGCCAACGCCACAACGCCCGCCATGAGCCAACAGAAAGCCACCGATTCGAATTTCACCACTGAGTACCTCGCCGTTCGCGCAGCGCGCAAGTGTAGGCCACGCAGAAAATGCACACAAGATCAATCGCTTGCGTGCAATTTCTCAAGTGGCACACACGATTTGCTCCGACCCGGCGCCGCTGATCACCCCTGCGCGGCCACGCGGTCAGCGTTGCTGTGCAGCTTGTTCAGTGCCGACAGGTAGGCCTTGGCGGATGCCACCACGATGTCCGGGTCAGCGCCCACGCCATTGACCACCCGGCCACCATGCTGCAGCCTCACGGTGACCTCACCCTGCGATTCTGTGCTGCCCGAGGTGATCGCATTTACCGAGTAAAGCGTCATTTCCGCGCCACTTTGCACTTTCGACTCGATCGCCTTCAGGCTCGCGTCCACCGGGCCATTGCCATCGCTCTCGGTGTGGTGCTCAACGGCGCCCGCCGAAAAGGCCACTCGCGCGTGCGGCCGCTCGCCCATCGCCGATTGCTGCGACAACGCTAGAAGGCGGTAGTGCTCGTGCTCTGGCGTGACGCTCTCGTCACCGACGATCGCGATGATGTCTTCGTCGAAGATCTCGCTCTTGCGATCGGCCAGGTCCTTGAAGCGCGCGAAGGCGGCATTGACCTCGGCCTCGGACGCCATCTCGATCCCCAGATCCTGCAGCCTCTGCTTGAACGCGTTGCGGCCCGACAGCTTGCCCAGCACGATCTTGTTGGCCGCCCAGCCCACGTCTTCGGCGCGCATGATTTCGTAGGTATCACGCGCCTTCAGCACGCCATCTTGGTGGATGCCGCTGGCATGTGCAAAGGCGTTCGCGCCGACGACGGCCTTGTTGGGCTGCACGACGAAGCCCGTGGTCTGGCTGACCATGCGCGAGGCCGGCACGATCTGCGTGGTGTCGATGCCGACATCCAGGCCGAAGTAGTCGCGCCGCGTGCGCACCGCCATCACCACTTCTTCGAGCGAGCAGTTGCCGGCCCGCTCACCCAGGCCGTTGATGGTGCACTCGACCTGGCGTGCGCCGCCGATCATCACGCCGGCCAGCGAATTGGCCACCGCCATGCCCAGGTCGTTGTGGCAGTGCACGCTCCAGACCGCCTTATCGGAGTTCGGCACCCGCTCGCGCAGGTTGCGGATGAACTGGCCATACAGCTCGGGGACAGCGTAGCCCACGGTGTCGGGGATGTTGATGGTGGTCGCGCCCTCGGCGATCACCGCCTCGAGCACGCGGCACAGGAAGTCGGGATCCGAGCGGTAACCGTCCTCAGGCGAGAACTCGATGTCGCCGCACAGGTTGCGCGCAAAGCGCACCGACAGCCGGGCCTGCTCGAAGACCTGGTCGCGCGTCATGCGCAGCTTCTTCTCCATGTGCAGTTCGCTGGTGGCGATGAAGGTGTGGATGCGCGCGCGGGCGGCACCCTTGAGCGCCTCGGCAGCGCGCGAGATGTCGCGGTCATTGGCCCGGGCCAGTGAACAAATCGTGACTTCGCGGATCGCATCGGCAATCGAGCGCACAGCCTCGAAGTCGCCGTTGCTGGACGCCGCGAACCCGGCCTCGATGACGTCGACATGCAGGCGCTCCAACTGGCGCGCGATGCGCAGCTTTTCCTCGCGCGTCATCGAAGCGCCGGGCGATTGCTCGCCGTCGCGCAAGGTGGTGTCGAAGATGATGAGCTTGTCGGTCATGGTCGTGCCTTCGAAGGGTTGAGGTCGCAAGCAGCTTGAGAATGAAAACGGCCCGCTGCTTTGCGCTGGCGGGCCGTTGATCGGGAACTGTTGGGACGAAAGCGATCAGCGCACCCGCGGGGCTCCTAGCAGGGCTAGCGTGATCAGGCTGGATTTCGTCGACATGCAATCAATATAGCACGGCCTCACTGGTGAAGGCCCTTCTCGTCGGGGTCGTCGGTGGAAGTGGCAATCACGCTCACGGGACGGCCTTTGACGCGGCGCCAAACGTACACACCGTAGCCCGAGACGCCGTAGACGCAGAACAGCACGAACAGGGCCAGCGGCGGGTTCTGGCTGATCAGCGCGATGCCGACCGCGATGGCCACGATCACCACGAACGGCACGGTCTGCTTCGCGCCCACCACCTTGAAGCTGTAGAAGGGCACGTTGGTGACCATCGTGAGGCCGGCATACAAGGTCACGGCAAAGGCGGTCCAGGCCAGCCAGTCGATCTTCCACACGGCCTTGTAGCCGGCGTCGTCCATGACCCAGATCAGGCCCATGACGATGGCCGCCGCGGCCGGGCTGGGCAGGCCCTGGAAGAAGCGCTTGTCGACGATGCCGATGTTGGTGTTGAAGCGCGCCAGCCGCAGCGCGGCACCGGCGATGTAGACGAAGGCCGGAATCCAGCCCCAGCGGCCCAGCCCCTTGAGCGCCCACTCGTAGACGATGAGCGCCGGCGCAGCGCCAAACCCCACCATGTCGCACAGGCTGTCCATCTGCTCGCCGAAGGCGCTTTGCGAGTTGGTCATGCGCGCCACGCGGCCATCCAGACTGTCGAGCACGGCGGCGCAGAAGATCCCGATGGCGGCGGCCTCGAAGCGGCCGTTCATGGCCATCACGATCGAGTAGAAACTGGCGAACAGCGCCGCCAGAGTGATGGCGTTGGGCAGCACATAGATGCCCTTGCGGCGCGGGCGAGGCGCCTCGGCGCCGTCCGCGCCCGGCTGATGGTGTTCGTCGCTCATGGCCGCGAGGATAGCGCAGCGCCGCATGCAAAAGAGCCGCCCGCAGGCGGCCCTCACAGGTGACGGCGCCGACGCTCAGTTGCGGGTGCGGTCCACCAGCTTGTTGGCCTTGATCCACGGCATCATGGCGCGCAACTTCTCGCCCACGACCTCGATCGAGTGCTCGCTGGTCAGGCGCCGCCGGCTCAGCAGCGTGGGCGCGCCGGCGCGGTTCTCGAGGATGAAGCTCTTGGCGTACTCGCCGGTCTGGATGTCCTTGAGCACCTGCTTCATGGCCTTCTTGGTCTCGTCGGTGACGATCTTGGGGCCGGTGACGTACTCGCCGTACTCGGCGTTGTTGCTGATCGAGTAGTTCATGTTGGCGATGCCGCCCTCGTAGATGAGGTCGACGATCAGCTTCAGCTCGTGCAGGCACTCGAAGTAGGCCATCTCGGGCGCGTAGCCGGCTTCCACCAGCGTCTCGTAGCCGGCCTTGATGAGCTCCACCGTGCCACCGCACAGCACCGCCTGTTCACCGAAGAGGTCGGTCTCGGTCTCTTCGCGGAAGTTGGTCTCGATGATGCCGGCCTTGCCGCCGCCGTTGGCCGCCGCGTAGCTCAGCGCCACGTCGCGCGCTTTGCCGCTCTTGTCGGCGTAGACGGCAATCAGGTGCGGCACGCCGCCGCCCTGCGTGTAGGTGTTGCGCACCGTGTGGCCAGGGGCCTTGGGGGCGACCATCCAGACGTCGAGGTCCTCGCGCGGCACGACCTGGCCGTAGTGGACGTTGAAGCCGTGCGCGAAGGCCAGCGACGCGCCTTGGCGGATGTGGGGTTCGACGTCGCTCTTGTAGACGGCGCCGATCTGCTCGTCGGGCAACAGGATCATCACCACGTCGGCGCCCTTCACGGCGTCGGCGACCTCGGCCACCTTGAGCCCTGCCTTCTCGACCTTGGACCAGCTCGCGCCGCCCTTGCGCAGGCCGACAGTGACCTTCACACCGCTGTCGTTGAGGTTCTGCGCGTGCGCATGGCCCTGCGAGCCGTAGCCGATGATGGCGACATTCTTGCCCTTGATGAGGCTCAGGTCAGCGTCTTTGTCGTAGTAAACCTTCATGCTTCTCTCCGTAAAAAACTGACTTGCTGAACAGGTGAATTCATTTCGGCGCCATCAAGTGGCCGCCGCGGAACCGGCTCCGCCGGGCCGCTGGCGGCGCCCCCTTGAGGGGGAGGCGCCGAAGGCGCTTCGGGGGTGGTTCATACCCGAAGAATGCGCTCGCCGCGGCCGATGCCGCTGGCGCCGGTGCGCACGGTCTCCAGGATTGCGCTGCGGTCGATGGCGACCAGAAACGCGTCGAGCTTGGCCGAATCGCCCGTGAGCTCGAGGGTGTAGCTCTTCTCGGTCACGTCGATGACGCGGCCGCGAAAGATGTCGGCCATGCGCGTCATCTCGTCGCGCTCTTTGCCCACGGCGCGCACCTTGATGAGCATGAGCTCGCGTTCAGTGAAGCTGCCCTCCGTGAGGTCAACCACCTTGACAACCTCGATCAGGCGGTTGAGGTGTTTGGTGATCTGCTCGATGACATCGTCGCTGCCGGTGGTGACGATGGTCATGCGCGAGAGGCTGGCGTCTTCGGTGGGCGCGACGGTCAGACTCTCGATGTTGTAGCCGCGGGCGGCAAACAGGGCCACCACGCGCGCCAGGGCGCCGGGCTCGTTTTCGAGCAGCACGGCGATGATGTGTTTCATGTCGGTTCGTCCTGCGCGCTCTTCGGTGCCGGCGGCGGTAACCGCCGGGCCTTGGCCACGCTGTTCGTTGAAGAGTTGATCGTTCCGCGGTGGTTCACCGGATCCTGCGCGACGCAGTCCGCAGCGCGGTAACGCTGCGTCTGCGGCGCGAATTCACCGGCTCACAGATCCTCGGAGCCCAGCAGCATCTCGCTGATGCCTTTGCCGGCCTGCACCATGGGCCAGACGTTTTCGGTGGGGTCGGTGCGCACGTCGAGGAACACCGTGCGATCTTTGAGGCGGATGGCCTCGCGCAGCGCCGGCTCGACATCCTCTGGCTTCTCGACCAGGATGCCCACGTGACCGTAGGCCTCGGCCAGCTTGACGAAGTCGGGCAGCGCGTCCATGTAGCTGTGCGAATAGCGGCCGCCGTAGTCGATCTGCTGCCACTGCCGCACCATGCCCAGGTAGCGGTTGTTCAGGGACACGATTTTCACCGGCGTCTTGTACTGCAGGCAGGTGCTCAGCTCCTGGATGCACATCTGGATCGAGCCCTCACCCGTGATGCAGAAGACATCTGAGTCCGGCTTGGCCAGCTTGATGCCCATCGCATACGGCAAGCCCACGCCCATGGTGCCCAGGCCACCCGAGTTGATCCAGCGCCGCGGCTCCTCGAAGCGATAGAACTGCGCCGCCCACATCTGGTGCTGGCCCACGTCGGAGGTGATGTAGGTATCGCGGTCGCGCGTCAGCTCCCACAGCTTCTCGACCACCGCCTGGGGCTTGATGACGTCGGGGCTGGTCTTGTACGCCAGGCAATCACGCTTGCGCCACTCATTGATCTGACCCCACCAGGCCGCCAGTGCCGCGGCGTCCGGGCGCGTGGCCGCGTCCTTGATCTGCGCCGTGAGCTCTTGCAGCACGTCCTTGACGTCGCCGACGATCGGGATGTCGACCTTGACGCGCTTGCTGATGCTCGACGGGTCGATGTCGATGTGGATGATCTTGCGCTCGACCGAAGCAAAGTGCTTGGGATTGCCGATGACGCGGTCGTCGAAACGGGCGCCGACGGCCAGCAGGACGTCGCAGTTCTGCATCGTCATGTTGGCCTCGTAGGTGCCGTGCATGCCCAGCATGCCCAGGAACTTGGGGTCGCTGGACGCGATGGCGCCCAGGCCCATCAGCGTGTTCGTGCACGGAAAACCCAGCAGGTCGGCCAGCCGGCGCAACTCGGCCGAGGCGTTGCCCAGGATCACGCCGCCGCCGGTGTAGATGTAGGGCCGCTTGGCCTGCAGCAGCAGCTGCACGGCCTTGCGGATCTGGCCGCCGTGGCCCTTCTTCACCGGGTTGTAGGAGCGCATCACCACCGTGTCCGGGTAGTGGAAGGGCGCAGTCTTGAGCGACACGTCCTTGGGCACGTCCACCACCACCGGGCCCGGGCGACCGGTGCGGGCGATGTGGAAGGCCTTCTTCATCGTCAGCGCCAGGTCGCGCACGTCCTTGACGAGAAAGTTGTGCTTGACGATGGGCCGCGTGATACCCACGGTGTCGCATTCCTGGAACGCATCCAGGCCGATGGCGGGCGTCGGCACTTGCCCGGTGATGATCACCATCGGTATCGAGTCCATGTACGCCGTGGCGATGCCGGTGACGGCGTTCGTGACGCCGGGGCCCGAGGTCACCAGGGCGACGCCGACCTCGCCGGTGGCGCGGGCATAGCCGTCAGCGGCGTGGATGGCCGCTTGCTCGTGGCGCACCAGCACGTGCTCGATCGTGTTTTGCTTGTACAGCGCGTCGTAGATGTAGAGGACGGCGCCGCCAGGGTAGCCCCACAGAAACTGCACACCTTCGGCCTGCAGACAGCGGACGAGGATCTCGGAGCCGTTGGGCTCTGCTTCGGGTGTGGGGGGGGGGACAAGCGGCTGTGCCAAGGCGGCACGCCTGACTTCCGCGGCAGACATTTCCATTTCGAACCTTTGTGAATTTCTCTGACGAAAAACCATTGGTGCCCCTCCTCTCGCCCTCGTGAGACGGAATCGGAGCCTGCGCGGTCAAGGAGCCGCCGCCCCGGTTGGGCGGCTGGGCTCAAGACCCAAATTAGCGGTTGTGCAGAGCAGCATTATGCACCGGCCCCGCCCAGCAGGGCACTCGCGCGGTGCGCCGCAGGGGAGCGATGCCATAATTCTGAGCGCCCGCACCGGGCCGATCCTTGCCCCGCACGCGTTGGCCACCGACAAAGAACTGTCCGACTTTCTCAAGAGCGTCGAGAAGCGCGCCTTCAAACGCACGGTCTATGCCGTGCGTGGCGAAGACGCCGCGCTGGACATCGTGCAGGACGCGATGATTCGCTTGGCCGAGAAGTACGCTGACCGCCCCGCCGCCGAGCTGCCGCTGGTGTTTCAGCGCATCCTCTCCAACGCCACGATGGACTGGTTTCGGCGCGAAAAGGTGCGCGGGGCCGTCATGCAGAACCTGTCGGACTTCGACAGCTCTGACGATGACGGTGACTTCGACCTGCTCGAGACTCTGCACGCGGTAGAGGGCACGCTGGGCACCGAGAGCGCGGCCGACGCGGTCTCGAGGGCACAGATCCTGCAACTGATCGATTCTGAAGTGGCCGAGTTGCCGGCACGTCAACGAGAAGCCTTCCTGCTGCGTTACTGGGAGGAGTTCGACGTGGCCGAGACGGCATCGGTCATGGGTTGCTCCGAGGGCAGTGTCAAGACACACTGCTCAAGGGCGGTTCATGCGCTGGCAAGGGCCCTGCGAGCCAAGGGAGTTACGCTATGACCATCACGAACACCTTTCACGACGCACACGCCCTCGAAGCCCGGTTGTCGGCCCAGCTGGCCAGCGGCTTGTCCACCCACCTTGAGATGCTGCCGGCGGATGTCTCCGAGCGGCTTCGCTTTGCGCGCGAACAGGCCGTGTCGCGCGCTCGCGCCACACGGCGCGCCGTGGCGGTTGGCGGCCACGTCACGTCGGTGTCCTCTTCAGGGGTCGCCACGCTGTCCGGTTTCGCTCCGTTCTGGCAACGCGCTGCCTCGGCCCTGCCCGTCTTGGTGTTGGTGGCCGGGTTCTTGATGATTGATCACTGGTCGGTGCGCGAACAGGTCCTGGCCGCAGCCGAGATCGATTCACGCCTGCTGGCCGACGACCTGCCGCCCGCGGCCTACTCCGACCCAGGGTTTGCAGAGTACCTGCGCACTGCCCCGGCGCCGTGAGCCGCCTGCGCCCGTCGCTGCTGGGTTTGCTGGTCTTGCTGTGCCTGTGGGCGGCGGTCAACGGCCCCGCGGCGGCAGCCGATCCTGACCGCAGCCCGACCTGGGCCGCACTCTCGCCAGCACAGAAGCAGGCGCTGGCACCGTTGCAACAGGACTGGGCCGGGATTGATGGTCCGCGCAAGAGCAAGTGGCTTGAGGTAGCGGCGCGCTTCCCCACCATGCCCGCCGAAGAGCGCGCGCGCGTTCAGCAGCGCATGGCCGAGTGGGCTCGCCTGAGCCCCAACGAACGCGCCCAGGCGCGGCTTCAGTTTCAAGAAGTGCAGCAGATCTCGCCCGCCGAGCGCCAGGCCAAGTGGGGCGCGTACCAGGCCCTGTCACCCGATGAACGCAAGACGCTGGCTCAGCAGGCCAAGCCCGTCGCACGGCCGGCGTCGGCACCGAAAGCCGCGAGTGCTGCGGCCGCCAGTACCAAGCGCGACGGCGCTCCCGCTGTGACCCAATCTGTGCCCTTGCGCCCGGTGGCGCCCACGGTGGTGCAGGCCAAGCCCGGCGCGACCACGACCAGCATGACGACGCGCGCCACCCCGCCACCCCATCACCAGCCTGGCATGCCCAAGATTGCAGCCACCAAGGGCTTCGTCGATCCAGCCACCCTGCTGCCACAACGGGGCCCGCAAGGTGCCGCCGTGCGCACAGCCGCGGCGAGCGCGCCCGCCGCGCAGCCGTGAGCTGTCCGCCGGCAGCAAGCACGCTGCCTACGCCGGGCCTGGCCCGCCGCTTGGCCTGCTTTGTCTACGAAGGCGTGCTGCTCTTCGGCATCGTGATGACCGCTGGGCTGCTCTACGGCCTGGCCACCCAGCAGCGGCACGCACTGTCCGGCAAGCTCGGGCTGCAGGTGGTTGTTTTTCTGGCGTTGTGGCTCTACTTCGTCTGGTTCTGGACCCGCACCGGGCAAACGCTGGCCATGCAGACATGGCATGTCCGCCTCGTCATGCGCGACGGCAGCAGCCTGGGTCGCCTGCGCGCGACTGGCCGTTACCTGTTGGCCTGGTTGTGGTTTGTTCCCGGCCTGGTCACGCTGCACTTCGCCGGCGTGACCGGGGCCGGTCCGAGCGTCGCGGTGCTGACCATCGGCGCGCTGGCCTACGGCGCCTTGGCGCGCTTGCACCCGGATCGGCAATACTGGCACGATGCGCTGTGCGGCACGCGGCTGGTCGTGTGGCAGCCACCGCCCAAGGCGAGCTCCGAATGACCCCAACTCCGCTCAGCATCTGTGTGTACTGCGGCTCGCGCCATGGTGTGCGGCCGGCCTACACCGCCGCAGCCATCGCACTGGGCGCCGCCATCGGCGGGCGTGGCTGGCAGCTCGTCTACGGCGGCGGCAAGGTCGGGCTCATGGGCGAAGTTGCCGATGCGGTGCTCGCCCACGGCGGCCGCGTGGTCGGCGTGATTCCCGAGTCACTGATGAAACTCGAAGTCGGTCACCATGCGCTGAACGAGTTGCACGTCGTGCCCACCATGCATGTGCGCAAGCAGATGATGGCCGAACGCTCCGACGCCTTCATCGCGCTGCCGGGCGGCATCGGCACGCTCGAGGAGCTTTACGAAGTCTGGACTTGGCGCCAGCTGGGCTATCACCACAGCCCGATCGGGCTGCTCAACATTGACGGCTACTACGACGATCTGCTGCGCTTCATGCGCCACAGTGTGGCCGAGGGCTTCTTGTCGGCATCGCAGAACGAGGCGCTGCTGATCGGCATCGACCCCGAGGCCCTGCTGCTTTCACTGGCCGACCGAGTGCAAGCCGGGCGCACTGCCGAAGGTGACTTCTCGCGCGTCTGAGCCGCGCGGCCGGCCGGTCAGACTGCGGCTTCGTCGGTCTCGCCGGTGCGGATCCGCACCACCTGCTCAACGCGCGTGACGAAGATCTTGCCGTCGCCGATCTTGCCGGTCTTGGCGGCCTTGACGATGGCGTCGATGCAGCGCTCGACGTCGGCATCCTTGACCACCACCTCGACCTTCACCTTGGGCAGGAAGTCGACCACGTACTCTGCGCCGCGGTAGAGCTCGGTGTGGCCTTTCTGGCGCCCGAAGCCTTTGACCTCGGTGACCGTCAGCCCCGAGACGCCCACCTCACCCAGCGCTTCGCGCACCTCTTCGAGCTTGAAGGGCTTGATGACGGCGGTGATCTGCTTCATGGCGGGCTCCGGGGACGGGGATGTCGATTGGCATCGATTTAAGCACGGAACCTGGACGTGATGGGGTAGCGCCAGTCGCGCCCGAAGGCGCGGTGCGTGATGCGGATGCCCACCGGCGACTGGCGTCTCTTGTACTCGGCCAGCTTGACCAAGCGCGTCACGCGCTCGACATCGGCGCGCGCAAAGCCCGCCGCAACGATGGCCTCGATGCCCTCGTCTTCTTCCATGTAGCGCATCAGGATGGCATCGAGCACCTCGTAGGGCGGCAGGCTGTCCTGGTCGGTCTGGTCGGGCCGCAATTCGGCCGACGGCGGCCGCGTGATGATGCGCTGCGGGATGACCGGGCCTGTTTCACCCTCCTTGCCATCGGCACGGCGTGTGGGCTGGCAGTTCTTCCACTCGGCCAGTTGGTAGACCAGCGTCTTGGCCACGTCCTTGATGACGGCAAAGCCGCCGGCCATGTCGCCGTAGAGCGTGCAGTAACCGGTGGCCATCTCGCTCTTGTTGCCGGTGGTCAGCACGATCGAGCCGGACTTGTTGGACAGCGCCATCAGCAGCGTGCCGCGGATGCGCGCCTGCAGGTTTTCTTCGGTCGTGTCCTCGGCCAGCCCGGCAAACTGCCCGGCCAGGCTGGCGCGAAAGGCATCGAACATGGGCTGGATGGCGATCTCGTCGTAGCGCACGCCCAGGCGCCGGGCCATGTCGCGGGCGTCTATCCATGAGATGTCGGCGGTATAGGGCGAGGGCATCATCACCGCGCGCACCTTGTCGGCGCCCAGCGCGTCGACCGCAACGGCCAGCACCAAGGCCGAATCGATGCCGCCCGACAGGCCGATGATCGCGCCCGGAAAACCGTTCTTGCCGAGGTAGTCGCGCACGCCGGTCACCAGTGCCGCCCAGGCCTGGGCTTCGAGCGACGGCACCGGGTGGATTTCGCCACTTGGCGCTCCGTCTGCGCCCATGTCCACCAGCAGCAGCGCCTCTTCGAAGGCCGGCGCGCGGGCGCAGACCTTGCCCGCCGCGTCGAGCGCGAACGAGGCACCGTCGAACACCACTTCGTCCTGCCCGCCCACCAAATGCGCATAGAGCAGCGGCCGTGCGCAGATGCGGGCGCGCGCAGCCATGTGCTGCTCGCGCTCGCCGGCCTTGTCGAGGTGAAAGGGCGAGGCGTTCAGCACGCACAACACCTGAGCACCGGCGGCGCAGGCGGCCTGTGCCGGCTCTTCAAACCAGGCGTCTTCGCAGATCAGCAGTCCGACGCGCAGGCCGGCCACCTCGAACACCAGCGGCGGCAGCCCGGCATCGCGGCCCGAGGCAAAGTAGCGCCGCTCGTCGAACACCTGGTAGTTGGGCAACTCGCGCTTGCAGTAGGTGCCCAGCACACGCCCGTCCACCAGTACCGAGGCGGCATTGAAGCGCCGCGGCAAGGCTATCGACTTCGACCTAAGATCACCAAGGCCGTCGAACTGATGCGGATGGCCGACCACAAGGTGCAAGCCGGGGCAGTCAGCAAGCGCCAGCGCCAGCGCCTGCAAGGCTTCGGCACAGGCTTGCATGAAGGCCGGCCGCAGCAGCAAGTCCTCGGGCGGATAGCCGGTCAACGCCAGTTCGGGCGCCACCACCAGCTGCGCGCCGCCGGCATGCGCCTTGCGTGCCGCGTCAACCAACAAACGGGTGTTTCCGGGCAGATCGCCGACGGTCGGATTCAACTGCGCCAGCGCCACTTTCACCATGCCAGATCCTGAATGACGCCGATCGAATTCACTGCCGACGATTATGTCATCGGGGTTCATGAAGACCCGACCGCGCTGGACGCGCCGGCCTGGAATGCCCTGCTCGCGCAGCAGCTGGCGCCGACGCCCTTCATGCGCCATGAGTACCTGCTGACGCTGCACGCCTCGGGCAGCGCGGTGCCAGACACCGGCTGGGCGCCGCGCTTCGTGACCCTGCACGCCCATGGCGAGTTGCAGGCGGCCTGCGCGCTCTATCTCAAGAGCCATTCGTATGGCGAGTACGTATTCGATTGGGCCTGGGCCGACGCCTACCGTCGCCACGGCCTGCGCTACTACCCCAAGCTGCTGGGCGCCGTGCCGTTCACGCCAGTGCCGGGTACACGACTGCTGGCGCGCAGCGACGCGGGCCGCGACGCCTTGGTCGGCGTCATCGGGGCGCTGGCACAACAGGGCAAGTTGTCGTCGGCGCACGTGCTGTTCATCGACGAGGCCGATCGCGCCGCCTTCGAGCGCGCCGGCTGGATGCTGCGCGAAGGCGTGCAGTTTCACTGGACGCAAGACGAGGCGCGACCCGTCGTCGACTTCGCCGACCTGCTCTCGCGCCTGCAGCGCGACAAGCGCAAGAAGATCCAGCAGGAGCGCCGGCGTGTCACCGAGCAGGGCGTCAGCTTCACCGTGCAAGAGGGCGCCGCAATCGACGACGCAAGCTGGGACTTCTTCTACCGCTGCTACACCCTCACCTACCAGGCGCATCAGAGCACGCCGTACCTGACGCGGCAGTTCTTCACCGGCATGGCCGCCACGATGGCGCGGCACTGGCTGATGTTCGTGGCGCATCGCGACGGCATGCCGGTGGCGGCATCACTGATCGCCGTCGACCCCGACCGCCGCGCCGCGTGGGGCCGCTACTGGGGCTGCGTCGAGCCCATCCCCTGTCTGCACTTCGAAGCCTGCTACTACCAGCCGCTGGCCTGGTGTCTGGCCAACGGCTACGTCCGGTTCGAGGGCGGAGCCCAGGGCGAGCACAAGATGGCACGCGGCCTGCTGCCTGTGGCCACCGCCTCGGCGCATTGGCTGCGTGACGAGCGCTTCGCCAGTGCGGTGGCCGACTTCCTGGCGTCCGAGAGCCAAGGCATCGACCAGTACGTGAGCGAGCTGCGCGAGCGCAACCCATTCAAGCGCGATTGATCAGGCGGTGCGCGCGGCCGCGAAGTTGGCGATGCCGGTGACCACCTCGTGGCGCGCCGCATCCGCACCTTCCCAGCCCAGCACCTTGACCCACTTGCCTTCTTCAAGGTCCTTGTAGTGCTCGAAGAAGTGCTGGATGGTCTTCAGGCGCAGCGGGTTCAGGTCTTCGGGCTTCTTCCACTGCGTGTAGATCGACAGGATCTTGTCGATCGGCACCGCCAGCAGCTTGTTGTCGCCGCCGGCCTCGTCGTCCATGCGCAGCATGCCCAGCGGGCGACAGGTCACGACCACGCCCGGGATCAGCGGCACGGGCGTGATCACCAGCACGTCCACCGGGTCGCCGTCGTCGGCCAGTGTGTTGGGGATGTAGCCGTAGTTGCACGGGTAGTGCATGGCGGTGCTCATGAAGCGGTCGACGAAGAGCGCGCCGGTCTCGTGGTCGACCTCATACTTGATCGGGTCGGCGTTCATCGGGATCTCGATGATCACGTTGAACTCTTCCGGCGCCTTGTCGCCCGGGGTCACGTTGTGCAGGCTCATGTGTGTCTCGTGCCCGGTGGGCTTCAGTGTGATTGGCGATTCTAGGCAGTGAACTTGCCCTGCCCTGACGCGGTGCAGCAACTGATGGCAAACCCGACAGGGTGCTGTCAGTGCCATCCGTTAGCATCCGCCGCGCAGCAATGGGCACCGGCGCCGCGTGCAAGCCCGGCCTGTGCCATCCCAAAAAACTGATCGAGGAAGGAACCCACCCCATGACCACCACCACGGCGCTTTATCTAGCGCTGGCGTGCGGCCTGGCCGCCGTCGCCTACGGCTTCGTGCAGCGAAGCTGGATCCTGGCGCAGGACGCCGGCAACGCGCGCATGCAGGAAATCTCCAACGCCATCCAGCAGGGCGCCGCAGCCTACTTGGCGCGTCAGTACCGCACCATTGCCATCGTCGGCGTGGTGCTGGCGGTGCTGATCTTCGTGTTCCTCGACAACAAGACGGCCATCGGCTTCGTCCTCGGGGCCTTGCTCAGCGGGGCTTGCGGCTTCATCGGCATGAACATCTCGGTGCGCGCCAACGTGCGCACGGCGCAAGCCGCCACCAGGGGCATCGGCCCGGCGCTGGATGTCGCCTTCAAGGGCGGCGCCATCACCGGCATGCTGGTCGTCGGCCTGGGCCTCATCGGCGTCGTGCTGTTCTTCTGGTGGACCACCGGCGCCCGCATGCCCACCGACGGCACGACGCTGTCGCAGATGCTCAAGCCCATGCTGGGCTTTGCCTTCGGCTCGTCGCTGATCTCGATCTTCGCGCGTCTGGGCGGCGGCATCTTCACCAAGGGCGCCGATGTCGGCGCCGACCTGGTGGGCAAGGTCGAAGCCGGCATCCCCGAGGATGACCCGCGCAACCCGGCAGTGATTGCCGACAACGTGGGCGACAACGTCGGCGACTGCGCTGGCATGGCCGCTGACCTGTTCGAGACCTATGCGGTGACCTTGATCGCCACCATGGCGCTGGGCGCCATCATGGTCGTCAGCGCGCCGATGGCCGGTGTGATCTACCCGCTGGCGCTGGGTGGCGTGTCGATCATCGCGTCGATCATCGGCTGCTACTTTGTCAAGGCCAGCCCGGGCATGGTCAACGTCATGCCAGCGCTGTATCGCGGCCTGGCCGTGGCCGGCGTGCTGAGCCTGGTTGCCTTCTACTTCGTCACCACAGCGGTGTTTCCGCAGGCGATCACCCTGACGGGCGGCAAGACGGTCAGTGCCATGGCGCTGTTTGGTGCCTGCTTCGTGGGCCTGGCGCTGACCGCTGCGCTGGTCTGGATCACCGAGTTCTACACCGGCACGCAGTACAGCCCGGTCAAGCACATCGCGCAGGCCTCGACCACCGGTCACGGCACCAACATCATCGCCGGCCTGGGCGTGAGCATGAAGTCCACCGCGTACCCGGTGTTGCTGATCTGCGCCGCCATCTACGCCGCCTACGGGCTGGCCGGGCTGTACGGCATTGCCGTGGCCGCGACCTCGATGCTGAGCATGGCCGGCATCGTGGTCGCACTGGACGCCTACGGCCCCATCACCGACAACGCCGGCGGCATCGCCGAGATGGCCGAACTGCCCAGCAGCGTGCGCGCCGTCACCGACCCGCTCGACGCCGTCGGCAACACCACCAAGGCCGTCACCAAGGGCTACGCCATCGGTTCTGCCGGCCTGGCCGCGCTGGTGCTGTTTGCCGACTACACCCACGCGCTGGCGGCACGCGGCATGTCGGTGACCTTCGACCTGAGCAATCACGAAGTGATCGTCGGCCTCTTCATCGGCGGCCTGATTCCCTTCCTCTTCGCAGCCATGGCCATGGAAGCCGTGGGCCGTGCCGCCGGTGCGGTGGTGGTCGAGGTGCGCAAGCAGTTTGCCGACGGCCAGATCATGGCCAACAAGCGCAAGCCCGACTACAGCGCGGCGGTGGACATGCTGACCACGGCGGCGATCAAGGAAATGATCGTGCCGAGCCTGCTGCCCGTCGTGGCGCCGATCCTGGTCGGCATGCTGCTCGGCCCGGCCGCGCTGGGCGGCCTGCTGATGGGCACCATCGTCACCGGCCTCTTCGTCGCCATCAGCATGTGCACCGGCGGCGGTGCCTGGGACAACGCCAAGAAGCTGATCGAGGAAGGCTTTACCGACAGCAACGGCGTGCTGCACAAGAAGGGCGGCGACGCGCACAAGAGCGCCGTCACCGGCGACACCGTGGGCGACCCCTACAAGGACACCGCGGGCCCGGCCGTCAACCCGCTGATCAAGATCATCAACATCGTGGCACTGCTGATCGTGCCGCTGCTGCCGATGCCGGCGGTGTCGACGCCGGCAGCGCACACCGCGCCGGCAGCAAACGCGCCCACGATGCCGATCGCACCGAGCGCGATGGCGCCGACCATCGCCGCCGACGCCGCTTCAGCGGCCGCCTCGCGGTGATCTGAACCGCCATCCAGACCCAGGGCGCCGGTCATCGCTTCGCAGCGGTGCCCGGCGTTCTTGCGTCTGCAGTGCCGCGGCGATCAAATCGTTTGCGGCATTGTCAGCAGCCGATTCCGCTTTTGAGGCGCCTCGAGCTGCCCTAGAGTCGGGTGTGAGTGCGGCGCGGTTTGTCGCCGGGCCGCGTGCGCCCGGGGCGCAGCGGCACGCCTTCGAGCGACATTGAGCACCGGGCCAGCATGAGAGTCCTCAGCCAACGGTCATGCCCCCCTGGCGGCGCACCGCATCGGGTGCCGCGCGGATGAGCACGACCGGCGAAGCTGCCGAGCCGTTGGCGCCCGAACCGGTCGCCAGCCGCCATCGATTGAGCCGCGGCCTGGCGATGGCGACGTTGGGCTTCGCCATCACGGTCTCGCTCGTCCTGACCGGCTTCGACTGGTGGCGCGGCGAACGCGCCGCGCGCGCACTGGTCGAAAGCCGCTTCGACCAGATCCAGACCAGTTCGGTGCCGGCCATCGCCGAAGCCACCTGGTCCTTCAACGAGAAGGCCGCGCAGCTCACCGCCGAGGGCGTGGCCAAGATACCCGACGTGGCCGCCGTGAGCGTGCGCTCCAAGGACGGCCCAGGCCTGCAAATCGGCAAGGCGCCCGCAGGCGCCCTGCTGCGCGAGTTCAAGCTGCTGGCACCCGCAGCCGGCATTCGACCAGCGCCGGATCGCGAGATCGGGTACCTCGTGGTGGCGATCGACCAGCAGGCCATCAGCGGCCGGCTGGCCGTGCAGTTCCGCAATGCCTTTGTGTTGAACGTGGTGCTGATCACCATGGTGGCCGGCTTCGTGCTGCTGCTGCTGGAAGTGCGCGTGATGCGCTACATGAGACAGATCGCGCAGTTTGTCGTCACGCGCCAGAGCAGCAATCTCGGTGACGTGCTCGACCTGGAACGCGGCGACCGCCGCCACGGCAGCGACGAACTCGACCTGCTCGCCCGTGGCGTCACGCGCATGCAGAACAACCTGCAGTCGACCATCGTGCAATTGCGCGACGACATCGCCCGCCGCGAGGCGGCCGAAGACGAGGTGCGCCGCCTGAACGAAGACCTGAACGCACTCAACCGCGATCTCGAGCAACGCGTGACCACGCGCACCGATGCCCTGCGCGCTGCGCAGGCCGTGGCCGAGCAGGTGCTGGACATGACCTCATCGGCCTACGGCGCGCTGCCCATCGGCACGGGAGATGATCATGTCGAATGCAACGAACGCCTGCGCCGGCTGCTCGGCCTGCGTGAGGGCAGCGACGGCATCTACTCCGTCAGCGCCGACTGGTTTGCCAATGTCGACGCAGCCGACCCCGTGGCCCGCCGGCGCATGGACGACACCGTGCGCGAGCTCGAGCGCGGCAGCATCGACCGCATCGACGCGACATTCCCCTTCCGTCGCCCGACCGACGGCCGTGCGATCTGGCTGCGCACCGTGGGCCGCATGGAGACCGACCGGCAGGGCCGGCCGCAGCTGTTCATGGCGCTGCAGGACATCACGCTGCAAAAGAGCACCGAGTCGGCGCTTGTCGATGCACGCCTGCTGGCCGAGCAGGCCTCGCAGGCCAAAGCCGATTTCCTGGCCAACATGAGCCATGAGATCCGCACGCCGATGAACGCCATCTACTGCATGAGCCACCTGCTGCTGCGCACCGAGCTCACCTCGCGGCAGCGCGACTACGCGGGCAAGATCACACAGGCCGGCGAGCATCTGCTCGGCATCATCAACAACATCCTGGACCTGTCCAAGATCGAGGCCGGCAAGCTCGAGATCGACACCTCGGAGTTCGAGCTCGAGTCGGTGCTCGAGAACGTGGCCAATCTGATTGGCGCAAAGGCCTCGGCCAAGGCGCTGGAGCTGATCTTCGACGTCGGCCACGACGTGCCCAGCGTGCTGCGCGGCGACCCGCTGCGCCTGGCACAGATCCTCATCAACTACGGCAACAACGCCATCAAGTTCACCGAACGCGGCGAGGTCAAGGTGGCCATTCGCATGCAAGGCCGTGAAGGCAAGCACGCACTGATGAGGTTCGAGGTGCGCGACACCGGCATCGGCCTGGCGCCCGAGCAGACCGAGCGTTTGTTCAACAGCTTCGAACAGGGCGACAGCTCCACCACCCGCCGCTACGGCGGCACCGGCCTGGGGCTGGCGATCTCCAAGCGCCTGGCCACCATGATGGGCGGCGAGGTCGGTGTGGAGAGCACGCTTGGCAAGGGCTCGACCTTCTGGTTCACTGCCGAGCTCGAGGTCAGCCAAACCCAGCATCGCGCACTGCTGCCCCAGCGCGACCTGCGGGGCCTGAACGTGCTGGTGGTCGACGACAACGAGAGCGCCCGCAGCACCCTGCGCGCCACGCTCGAGCAGATGACCTTTCGCGTCGACACCGTCGACAGCGGCGTCGCAGCGGTCAACGCCGTGCGGCGCGCATTGGCAGCCGGCCGGCCCTACGCGGTCGTGCTGCTGGACTGGCAGATGCCCGGCATGGACGGCATCGAGACCGCGCTGCAGATTCGCGCCATCGACATGCCGACGCATCCGCGGCTGGCCATCGTCACCGCGCACGGCCGCGAAGAAGTCATCCGCGGCGCCGAGTTCAACGGCATCGACAGCGTGCTCATCAAGCCGGTCGGGGCCTCGCTGCTGTTCGACGAGATGATGCGCTTGCTGGGCACGCCAGACGACACGCCCAGCACCTTGGGTGATCTGGACGTGGGCGCCTCGGCAGGCTTTGCGGCCCTGCGGGGTTGTCGCATCCTGCTGGCCGAAGACAACCCCGTCAACCAGCAGGTCGCCAGCGAGATATTGCTTGATGTGGGCTTGTCGGTGGACATTGCCGAGAACGGCCAGATCGCCGTCGACATGGCCAACGAGAACACCTACGACGCGGTGCTCATGGACATGCAGATGCCGGTGATGGACGGCGTGACCGCCACGCGCCAGTTGCGGCGCCGGCACGATGCCAAGTCCTTGCCGATCATCGCCATGACGGCCAACGTGATGTCATCCGACCGCGAGTTGTGCCTTGCCGCGGGCATGAACGACTTTGTGCCCAAGCCGATCGAGCCGGACGAGCTGTTCCGTGCGCTGCTGGCGTGGGTGAAGCCTCGCGGCAGGCATGACGATGCTTCGGCGGCGGCCACCGCCGCAAGCTTGGCCTCACCCGCTGCCGGCGCGGCTGCCCTGCCGACCGACATCGCCGGCCTGGACATGGCCACCGGCCTGCGCCGGGTGCGTGGCAAGGCCGATCGCTACCTGTCGCTGCTGCGCAGCTTTGCCAGCGCCTACGGCGACGCCGATCTCGTGCTCGACCGCGCCTTCCAGGCCGACGATCGAGCCACTGCCGAGCGCCTGGTGCACACCGTCAGGGGTCTGGCCGGGCAGATAGGCGCCGGCGCGCTGCAGCAGTTTGCGCAGGCACTTGAACAAGGCATACGCGACCGTGTCGACGCCACCGAAGAGGCCGCGATGCGCGAGACCTTTTCCACCGGCCTGCGTGCGCAAGTGGCCGCCATAGAGTCCGCGCTGCAGACACCCTCGCCGACGTCCCTGTCGGCCACCATGGCCGACAAGGCACTCGCCGCACGCGTGCTGCAGCAGTTGCGCCAACTGCTGGCCAGCGACGACGCCAAGGCTGAGCGTCTGCTGCTCAAGCACGACGCGCTCATCAGCGCCATCATGCCGGACCATCATCGCGAGCTGCGACTGGCGGTGCGCGAATTCGACTTCGAGCGCGCGCTGCTGGTGCTGGCCCGCGCCTACCGAGGAGACACGACGTGAGCGACGAGTACGCGGCATCCGGTCGGCC
>JANPMR010000098.1:0-4788 GCA_031427055.1 Rubrivivax sp. | reverse complement strand
TCTCGGCGCTGTACCACGCGCTGCCTGTCGGGCGCGCCAAGCATTGGCTCAACCGGCTCGACCACGCCGCCATCTACGTCTTCATCGCCGGCAGCTACACGCCTTTCGCGCTGGGCGCGCTGCGCGGCGGCTGGGGCTGGACGCTCTTTGGCATCGTCTGGGGCCTGGCCGCCGTGGGCGTGACGGTCAAGCTCTTCAACCGCCTGAAGCATCCGCTGTGGTCCACCGGCCTGTACGTGGCCATGGGCTGGGTGGTGCTGATCGCTGCGGTGCCGCTGGTGCAGCGCATGCCCGCCACGGCGCTGGCCTGGCTGGTGGCGGGTGGCCTGGCCTATACCTTGGGCGCGGTGGTCTTCATCTTCGACCATCGCATGCGCTATGCCCACCTTGCGTGGCACCTGTTCGTGGTGGGCGGCAGCGCATGCCATGTGGTGGCGGCGGTGGCGCAGTTCGGCTGACGGCAACCCTAACCGCCGCCCTATGATTGCTCGATGAGGAAGACTTCAAGACCAACCCGCAACAAGCAGACATCCCCGTTGCAGCCCCTGGTGAGCAAGGGTTTCGACGTGAAGCTGCTGTCGCATGCGGGCGCCATCGCAGCGGGTGACTTCCCCGGGGCCTTGGTGGAATTGGTCGAAGTTCTCAGCGCGGTGGAGTTGCCGATCTCCGAGATCATCGGCAGCGGCGGAGGCGAAACCCGGTTCACGCAACGGCTACGGCGGGCATTGGCGGAACGGGGCTGGAACAAGCATCACTTCGAGATCGCCAAGACCGTTGATGGCGTGCCCCGCGAGTCAACCTCGCATGAGGTCGATCACGTCAAGAATTTCAGTGCCGGCGTATTGGCGTGCGAAATCGAGTGGAACAACAAGGATCCGTTCTTTGACCGCGACCTCGAGAACTTCAAGCGGCTGCACGCCGAAGGGGCGATCAGCCTAGGGGTGCTCGTTACCCGGGGCGCCTCTCTACAAGACGCGCTCTGGGACGCAGTCATGCGTTTCGCCACCGAGCGCGGCATCCTGGACATGGACACGCTGGCGGCCCAGGGCGTGACTCCGACGCCGAAGCAGCGCGCGAACATTCTGCGGAGAACAAGCCGTGAGGACGGCCCGGTGCCCTTCGCCAAAGCCTGGACCGACAACTTCGTGTCCAACAAGTTCGGTCAAGCCACGACGCACTGGGCCAAGCTCATGAGCCGGGTCGAAAGGGGCGTGGGCAACCCCTGCCCACTGCTGCTGGTCGGGTTGCCCCGCATCCATTTTGGTCTTTGACGATGCCTGCGTGGAGATGGTCGCCGACGCGGATCTCGCGCTGCCAGAGAACGGCGCGTGACCCGCCGCGCGTCGGGTTCGCCTGGATCAGACTTCGAGCGGAAGTTGCCTGGCGTTGGCGGCGCTGACTCTGGCCATGTCAGACGATCCGGCCTGTGAATGGTTCGCGTAGGTGGCCCAGGTAGGCGAGTAGCTTGCGTCGGCTTGATTGCCCCAGACCGCCCACCCAGGGCGCGGCCCGCGAGCAAACAGTTCGAGGTGCGGGCCGGGGCTGCAATCGGTGATCAGCTTGTACTGTTCGTCGGGCTTGCGCGAGTGTTCGCGTTTGCGCGTGGCGATCATGTTCACCTGGGTGCGGCCGGGTTGCAGCGTGCGCGCGTTCTTGCCGCGCGTGCCGAACAATAATATTTCGGTGACGTTGCGGAAGTAGAAGCCGACACCGCGCCCGTCGGGCCCGCCATCCTTGCGAATCTTCGACCACACGACATTGCTCTTGTAGGTGAAGCCCCAGGCCGCAAGCACGGCCAAACCCTCTGGGAGCAATGCGTTTGGAACCCACAAATACAAGTGTGCGGTGCTGTCAGCAGCCCGTCCGACTGGCAGCGCCTTAATGTCGTCAAGAGTCAAGGTGCCGTAACGATTGAGTCTCTTGTGCTCGGGTGCGACTTTGCCTGTTCGGTTTTGAAACTGCCAAGGCGGATCGGCCAGAATGGTCTTGAAAGTGCGACCCGCCACGAAGGCAATGAGGGCGTCAGATGAGCTAACCGGATGCATGGCGTGATGGTAGCAAGCGACGGCATCGGTGTGCGGAAAACCATGTAAAAAGATCCAGTCTTCTGGAGACCCGCATCCATGGCCCTGCCCAGCCAAGCCCGCATCGTCATCGTTGGCGGCGGCATCGCCGGTTGTTCCGCCGCCTACCACCTGGCGCGGAGCGGCGAGCGCGACGTGCTGCTGCTCGAACAAGGCAAGCTGACCTGCGGCACCACCTGGCATGCGGCCGGGCTGATCGGCCAGATGCGGCCCAACCGCAACATGACGCAGATGAGCCAGTACGGCATCGGCCTGTACGCCACGTTGGAGGCCGAGACCGGCCTGGCCACCGGCTGGAAGCCCTGCGGCAGCGTCAACGTGGCGCGCACGCCCGAGCGCTGGCAGGTGCTGAAGAAGCAGGCGGCGCTGGCGCGCAGCTTTGGCGTCGAGGTGCAGCTCATCACACCGCGCGAGGCCGGCGACCTCTACCCGGTGATGCGCACCGACGACCTGCAGGGCGCGATCTGGATCCCCGGCGACGGCAAGGCCAACCCGGCCGACCTGTGCATGAGCCTGGCCAAGGGCGCGCGCAATCGGGGCGTGCGCATGGTGGAGGACCTTGAGGTCACCGGTGTGCTGACGGAGAACGGCCGCGTCAAGGGCGTGCGCACGGCGCAAGGCGACATCGCCTGCGAGGTGCTCATCAACTGCGCCGGCCAGTGGGCGCGCCAGTTCGGCGTGCTGGCCGGCGTCAACGTGCCGCTGTACCCGGCCGAGCACTTCTACATCGTCACCGACAAGATTCCCGGCGTGCACCCCATGCTGCCGGTGATGCGCGACCCCGACGGCTTCATCTATTACAAAGAAGAAGTCGGCGGCCTCTTGATGGGTGGCTTCGAACCGGTGGCCAAGCCCTGGCGCATGGAGCCCATCCCCAGCACGTTCCAGTTCCAGTTGCTCGATGAAGACTGGCAGCAGTTCGAGCCGCTGATGATCAACGCCATCCACCGCACACCTTGCCTCGAGACGGCGCCCGTGAAGATGCTGCTCAACGGCCCCGAGAGCTTCACGCCCGACGGCAACTTCATCCTGGGCGAAGCACCCGAGCTGCGCGGCTATTTCGTCTGCGCCGGCTTCAACAGCGCCGGCATCGCCAACAGCGGCGGCGCCGGCAAGCTGATTGCCGACTGGGTGATCCACGGCGCGGCGCCCAGCGACCTGTGGGACGTCGACATCCGCCGCTTCGCGCCCTTCACGGGCAACCGCAAGGCATTGGCCGAACGCACCGGCGAGACCCTGGGCCTGCACTACGCCATGCGCTGGCCGCGCCAGGAGTTGGTCACCGGCCGGCCGCTGCGCACGAGCCCGCTGTACGACCTGCTGGCCTTGCGCGGGGCCGAGTTCGGCAGCAAGAACGGCTGGGAGCGCGCCAACTACTTTCGCCCTGCCGGCGTCGAACGCCCGCCCTACGGTCTGGGCCGGCCGGGCTGGCTGGATTGGGTGATCGAAGAACAACGCGCGACGCGTGAGGCCGTGGCGATCTACGACCAGACCAGTTTCGGCAAGCTGCTGCTGCAAGGCCGCAACGCGCTGGCGGTGCTGCAGCGACTGTGCGCCAACGAGATGGACGTGCCGGTCGGGCGCATGGTCTACACCGCGATGCTCAACGCGCGCGGCGGCTTCGAGAGCGACTGCACGGTGATGCGCCTGGCGCCCGAGCGCGGCAACGATCGCTTCCTGCTCGTCACCGGCTCGGCGCAGCCGGTGCGCGACGCCGACTGGATCCGCCGCCACATCGGCGCCGATGAGTTCGCCGTGCTCACCGACGTCAGCGCGCTGTCGAGCGTGCTGTCGCTGATGGGCCCGAGGGCGCGTGAGCTGCTCGCATGCGTGAGCCCCGACGACCTTTCGCCGGCGGCGTTGAAGTTCAGCGACACCAAGGAGATCGACCTTGGTGCTGGCTGCACTCGGCCTGCTGCCCATGGCGCTATCACACGACATCGGCTCTGAAACCCAACGTCCCCTGGCCATCGTCATCATCGGCGGGCTGATTACTGCTACGCTGCTGACGCTGGTGGTGTTGCCAGCGCTGTATGTGTCGTGGTTTGGGAAGGACAAGAAAGCGGCGGCGAAAGATGAGCCTGTAATTGCTATTTAAAGCGTAGCTGCATGCGCCCGAATGATTGGGCTTCAGGCCTAAAAAAGACGCCTGAAACGCAACTATTCAGCGGCTCTTGCTCCTGCTAAGCAGTTATCCCAAAACGCACTTATTTAGCTCTTTTTGCATGGATCCCGGGATAGACCCGGGCGCCATGAATTTGGTGCAAATGCTGCGCGTTGCTCACAGTTCATCACCCGCCATGACCGGTGCATTCGGAACCAGTCCCAGAAAGTAATCAAAGTCGCTGCGTTGGCCTTTTGCAGCCTCAGACTTCAAATAATCCAGCGTCAGCACAGAGGCCATCTTTTCTGACACGGCGCTGGCAATAAACTGGTTCACCGATATTTCGTCACGCTCAGCCAGTTCACTGATTTTTTGATGAACAGGGTTGGGCAATCGAACAGTCAGAGCGGTCATGATTAATTCCTCAACATAGTCAAAAATTCACCAGGCGTAACAGCCTGTACTTTTAGTTCCGGTGCACGTCAAAAGTCTTTGATGTTGTGCGTCACCATGTACGCACCAGCAAGTCACGCAGGCGCTGCTCTTGCGGTGAATCTCCGGGCGGCGAAAACTTGACCAGCACCGCACGGCCAGCCGTTA
>JANPMR010000097.1:0-2356 GCA_031427055.1 Rubrivivax sp. | reverse complement strand
CCGATCTCGAACAGCTCGACCGGATCGGCCACGCCCTTCAAGCGCCAATGGCCGTGCGAATGCGCGTGCTCGCGGCCCGCTGAGGTGGCCTGCAGCGCTTCGGGGCTGAGCAGGGTCTGGCCACCGCGAGCCATGCCCATGATGCGCGCTGCGGTGGGCTTGGCCATGCCGTCGACCTCGAGCGGCTTGGCGCCGCGCGCGATGTCATCGGGCGCGTTTGCGCGCAGGATGACGGGGCCTACATGCAGCCCCGCGCGTGCCTTCAATGGCGGCTGCATGGCCCACAGCGCCGCGTGATAGGCCTGCGCGTACGCGACGGCGTCGTCGGCCTGCTCGAACATCAGCAGCATGCCGTCGGTCTTGTCGATCTCCAGGCCGCGGTGGCGCGGCAGCAGCTCGCGCGCGGCGCGGTCGTGCGCCGTCCAGACGACGGCCATGGCGGCATCGCCCAGTGTCTCGGACAGCGCGGTGCTGTCGACGACATCGGTGAGCAGGAGAGCGCGGACTTCGGTCATCGCGGGGGTAGTGGATCGCAGCCCTGGATGCTAGCCCGCGGGCCGGACACGCTGATGACGACGGGCCTGCTCAGTCAACGAGCAGGCCGCGCGTCTCGATGAAGCGCACGACCTCGGCCAGGCCCAGCTGGGTGCGCAGGTTGGTCATCACATAGGGCCTTGAGGTGGCCCATGCCGGGCGCATGCGCCGCGTGTCGGCTTCCATCACCTCGAGGCTGGCGCCCACGTAGGGCGCGAGGTCGACCTTGTTGATGATGAAGAGGTCGCTCTTGGTGATGCCGGGGCCGCCCTTGCGCGGGATTTTCTCGCCAGCGGCGACGTCGATGACGTAGAGCGTCAGGTCGCTCAGCTCGGGGCTGAAGGTGGCCGCCAGGTTGTCGCCGCCAGACTCGATGAAGACGATGTCGGCGTTGGGAAACTTCTCGAGCATGCGGTCCACGGCTTCGAGGTTGATCGACGCGTCTTCGCGGATCGCCGTGTGCGGGCAGCCGCCGGTCTCGACCCCCACGATGCGCTCGGGTGCCAGCGCGCCGGCCACCGTCAGCAGGCGTTGGTCTTCCTTGGTGTAGATGTCGTTGGTGATGACGACCAGATCCCAGCGCTCGCGCATGGACTTGCACAGCATCTCGACCAGCGTCGTCTTTCCCGAGCCGACCGGCCCGCCGACGCCCACACGCAGTGGCGGAAGTTTGCGGGTTCGGCCGGCGATGTGGTGCAGCTTGGCTTGCGTCATGCCAAGCATGATGCATGAAGCGTGCGCGGCCCCGTCACGTCCCCATCACTTCAAGGTGTAGCCGCGGCCGTCCATGCAGGCCTCGACCGCGCGCTGGAACACGGCCGCTTCGGCCAGAGCCGCGGGCTGCGTGGTGGCCCAGCGATCACAGGCCTGGCGGTCGGCTTCGGTCTGCTGGGCGTCCTGGCCGTTGCGCGGGTAGACAACCGGGTCTGGACGACTGGGCGTCTGCGTGATGGCCGGCGGCGGCTCGGGCTCGGTTCGCGTGCCGCCGATGGGCACGACGATGCCCACGGGTGGCGCCACCACCACCCAGCGCGGGCCCCAGGGTTGGTACCACACGCCACCGCTGTGCCAGTAGCCGACGCTGCGGTGGCGCACGTTGACGGCGCCCAGGGGCAGCGACAGCGCCACGGCGCCCACCAGCAGTGGCACGGCCAGGTCGAGTTCGACCGACCAGCGGCCGTGGGCCTGTGCCGGCACGGTCAACGATGCGCAGACGAGCAAGGCCGCCGCTATCCACAGGCGCGGCTTGGGCGTCAAGTTGCGGTTCATGGCGAATCCTCCAGTCTGGGTTGACATGATGCCTGCGGCGGGTGCGGGGCGGTGCGTGCCCGGCGCAAAGTTTCGTGAATGGGCGGGCGAACCGGTGGCGCGCGGCCCGTCAGGACCTGAACAGCCGCGAATACTGATTCTCGTGCTGAGCGCTCAGGATGGCCAGCATGGGCGAGAAGGCCTGACGCTCGCCGGGCGCTTGTTCCATCGCCGCGTCGATGGCCGGCGGGATGGCGGTGGCCAGCCGGCCCAGCATGCGTTGCGCCGCGGCCTGGCCCAGCGGCACGGCCTTCATCGCGGCCTGGGCCTGGTTCTCGGCCCAGCCCCAGGCGAAGGCCAGCAGCGCGTCGTGCGCCGTGGCGCCGGCCAGCACGGCAGCCAGAGCGAAGGCAGTGGGCCACAGTGGCGCCGGTCGCAGCGCGGCCAGCGTCGTCAGGCGGGCGTCGTCGGCATGGGCGCCATTGCGCAGCCAGTCGAGCAGCGAGCGGCCCATCTGCGCCGACTGCGCGCGCAGCTCGGCGGTTTCGCGGGTCTGCGCCAGCCAGTCGTTCAG
>JANPMR010000096.1:0-1865 GCA_031427055.1 Rubrivivax sp. | reverse complement strand
CGGCCGAGATCGCGCACGAAATCCAGCACCTGCGCAGGCGAGCCGGCCATCTTGGGCACCAGGGACAGGTCGCTGTAGGTGGCGTGGCCGAGCAGGCGCGCTTCTTCAAGCCGCAGCTCCAGCAGTTCGCGCATCAACGCGCTGTTGTCCAGTTCAGGGGGGCCGAACTCGCTGGCCCGCGTGTGGTAGGCGCGGAACAGTGCTTCGCGCAGCGGCCGCTGGCTGGCATAGCTCATCACCGGCATGTAGCAGGGATATTTCAGCGTGAGCTTGAAGCCGTCGCGCCCTTCGGCCGCAGCGGCGTCGCGTGCAGCCTGGCGCACGTCGTCCGGCACGCCGGCCAGCTCGGACTCGCTGACATAGAGCGCAAAGGCGTCGGTGGCGTCGAGCACGTGGTCGCCAAACTGTTGCGACAGCGAACCACTGCGGTCCTGGATCGCGGCGAAGCGGTCGCGGGCCGCGCCCTGCAGTTCAGCACCGCCCAGCACGAAGTCGCGCAGCGCGTCAGCCAACACCTTGCGCCGGGGCGGCGTGAGCGACGGTGCAGCCTGCGCCATGTCATGTGCCAAAACCGCCTTGTACTTGGCGTACAGGCGCTCGTCGGCACCCAGGCGAGTGCTGAAGTCGATGATGCGCGGCAGGTTCTGCGCGTGCACGGCGCGCAACTCGGGCGTGTCGACCACGGCCTGCAAGTGGCCTACGTGGCCCCAGGTGCGGTACAGCCGTTCGACCGGCACGTCGAGCACCATCGACAGGGTGTCGTAGTCGGCGACAACGTCGGCGCTAACGGCGCGCTCCAGCGCAGCGTCGGCTTCGGCCAGTAGCAGGTCCAGTGCGGGGCCCACATGCTCGGGGCGGATGGCGGAAAAGTCTGGCAGTTCGTCGGTGCGTAACAGCGGGTTCATGCAGCGGCCTCCGTGGCCTGGATGGTGTTGACGAGCAGCATCGTGATGGTCATCGGCCCCACGCCGCCTGGCACCGGGCTGATCCAACCGTTGTCGCCCAGCGCCTCGCGCACGGCTGCAAAGTCGACGTCGCCACAAAGCTTGCCGGCCTCGTCGCGGTTGATGCCGACGTCGATGACGATGGCGCCAGGTTTGACCATCTCGGCCCTCAGCGTGTGGCGCCGGCCCACGGCCGCCACCACGATGTCGGCCTGGCGCGTGTGGGCCGCGATGTCGGGCGTGCCGCTGTGGCAAACCGTCACCGTGGCGTTGGCCTGCAGCAGCAAGAGCGCCATCGGCTTGCCCACCGTGTTGCTGCGGCCGATGACCACCGCGTGTTTGCCTTTGACGGCCAAGCCTGTGCTTTCGATCAGCTTCATGCAGCCAAACGGTGTGGCGGGTCGCAGCCCCGGCAGTCCGGCCATCAGCGCGCCGGCAGAGTGCACCGAAAAGCCGTCGACATCCTTGTGGGTGGATATTGCCGCGATGACCTTCTGCGGGTCGATGTGTTTGGGCAGCGGCATCTGCACCAGGATGCCGTGCACGCGCGGGTCGGCGTTGAGCGCGGCCACTCGCTGCAGCAAATTTGCTTCGCTCAACGTCTCGTCGTACTGCTCCAGCACCGAATGCAGTCCGTTGTCGGCGCAGGCTTTGACCTTGTTGCGCACGTACACGGCGCTGGCCGGGTCGTTGCCCACCAGCACCACGGCCAGGCCGGGCTGGCAGCCGGCAGCAGTGAGCGCGGCGGCGCGGCGCGCCACGTCAGCGCGGATGTGTTCGGACAGTGCTTTGCCGTCGATCAGTTGTGCAGGCATGTCCGGGGTCCGGCGGTGTTGCCAAAAACGCGCAAGGCCGCATCGTGCGGCCTTGGCGGGGTGGTGACGGTGGTGATGGCGGTGGTGGTGCCAGTGGCGGCTAGCG
>JANPMR010000095.1:0-1639 GCA_031427055.1 Rubrivivax sp. | reverse complement strand
GCGTGCGCCACGGCGTCGCGCACCGCGGCCCGAACCAGGTCAGCCGGATCAGCCGGGGCGGTCTGTGGCGATGCCAGCATCAATTGCACCGCCGAGAGCGAGGGTTGCTGGCGCAGCATCTCCAGCAAGCGCGGCACGCGTTCGCTGGCTGTGCCGTCGTCCAGGACGTCCAGCGCCTGTAGCAATTCGATCGCCGGCAGCGCGGCGTGGGTTTCGACGAGTGTGCGGCGTGCCGCGTCGGCGGCACCGCACTCGCGGGCGGCGTTTGCGTACTCGACAGCGACCAGCAAGAAGGCGGCCGGCTGCACCTGACGCAAGGCGTCCCAGGCGGCCATGGCCTGTGCCGGCTGTCCGGCACGGCGCAGCCGCCAGCCGGCCAGCACGTGCGGCCGTGCCGCCTGCGGTGCGGCGGCCGCGGCGCGCTGCATCGCGGCAGCGGCGTCGTGCGGGCGCTTCTGGGCGTCGGCTTCCTCGGCGATCTCGCACTCGTAGTGGGCGATGCGCGAGGCAAACGATGCACCACCGGCCTGTTCCAGCCGCCGCGCGACCTCGGCTGCGCGCACCCAGTCGCGTGAACGCTCGAACAGCGACAGCAGCGCGAGCTGCGCCTCGCCGTCGAAGGGCGTGCCGTCCAGCGCGTGCCAGGCGGCCTCGGCGCGGTCGAAGAGGCCGGCCTTCATGAAATCTTGCGCCAGTGCGCGCTGGGCGCGGTGGCGGTCGGCCTGCTTCAGGTCGGAGCGGCCCAGCAGGTGCTCGTGCACGCGCACCGCGCGCTCGATCTCGCCGCGGCGGCGGAACAGGTTGCCCAGCGCGAAGTGCAGCTCGGTCGTGTCGGGGTCGTTCTGCACCGCCTCGATGAAGGCGTCGATCGCCTTGTCCTGCTGCTCGTTGAGCAACAGGTTCAGGCCCTTGAAATAGGCCCGCGGTGCGTCGCTGCGCTCACGGCGCAGCTGTCGCAGGTCGAAGCGCGAGGCCACCCAGCCCAGCGCAAAGGCCGCGGGCAGGCCGATCAGCAGCCACTGCAGGTCCAGATCCATCTAGACGCCGACGCGGGGCGGGTGCTCCGCGCCGAATTCGGACGGCAGGATCGAGGTCGCCGGCGCCATGGTGGGTGCGGGTGGCGCCGGCGGCTCGGCGCGGCGTGCGCGGCGCCAGTGGCGCCACCAGTTGGGCAGCATGGCTGTCACGCCGACCGCGCAGCCGACGGCAAAGGCCACCAGCACGACGATGACCATCGGCGCATGCCACTCGGCGCCGAAGAACCAGCGCACGATGGCGACTTGCTGGTTGTTCAGCGCAAAGGCGAACAGCGTGAAGAAGATGAAGGCCCGAAGCAGCCAGACGATGAGGCGCATGCGGCGGAGATTCTAGGGCGGCGCTGCAGCCCGGGGCGGTGCTCGGTCTGCGGCCGGCGCGATCAGTGATCGACCGGCACCTGCTCGTCCACCGCCTCGCGCAGGGCCTTGCCCGGCTTGAAGTGGGGTACCAGCTTCTCGGGGATCGTGACTTGCTCGCCACTGCGCGGGTTGCGGCCCACGCGGGGCGGCCGGCGGTTGATGCTGAAGCTGCCGAAGCCGCGGATCTCGATGCGGTGGCCGCGCGCCAGGGCGTCGGACATCGCGTCGAGGATGGTCTTGAC
>JANPMR010000094.1:0-12626 GCA_031427055.1 Rubrivivax sp. | reverse complement strand
CTGTACACCGCGCTCTACGAGGGCCGCGTGCAGCAGCAGCTCAACCGCATGGGCAGCGTGCACATGACGCGCACCGAGTGGCGCCGCTCGTGGCCCGCCTGGTTGCGCGGCACCGCGCTGGGCTTCCCGTTCGGCACGATCCCCGCTGGCGGCTCAGAGATCCCGACCTTCCTGAGCTATGCCGTCGAGCGCAAGCTCAGCAAGCACCCCGAGGAATTCGGCACCACCGGCGCCATCGAGGGCGTGGCCGGGCCCGAGGCGGCCAACAACGCGGCCGTCACCGCCACCCTGGTGCCGCTGCTGACGCTGGGCATCCCGACCTCGGTGACCGCCGCCATCCTGCTCAGCGCGCTGCAAAACTACGGCATCAACGCCGGGCCGCAACTGTTCCAGACCAGCTCGACACTGGTCTGGGCGCTGATCGCCAGCCTGTACATCGGCAACGTCATGCTGCTGGTGCTGAACCTGCCGCTGGTGGGCATGTGGGTCAAGCTGCTGAAGATTCCGCGCCCGCCGCTGTATGCCGGCATCCTGATCTTCGCCACCATTGGCGTCTACGGCATGCGCCAGAGCGCCTTCGACCTGTTTCTGATGCTTGGCATCGGCATCGCCGGCGTGCTGATGCGGCGCTTCGACTTCCCCACCGCGCCGGTCATCGTGGGCATGATCCTGGGCCCGCTGGCCGAGGCGCAGATGCGCAACGCGCTGTCGATCGGCGAAGGCCACTGGAGCGTGTTCATCGAGCGCCCGATGTCGGCCACGCTGCTGGCCGTGATCGTCGCGGTGCTGGTACTGCCGCGCGCGATGAAGCTGCTGCGAGCGCGACGCTCTCCGCGTTGAGGCGCGCGGCCGGCCAAGCTCAGTCGGGCGCGCCCAAGGCCAGCGCGCGATCGCGGCCGAGCTGGGTGTCGGCGATAGCGGCTTCGGCAATGGCATCGGTCACTGCGCCTGTGTCCCAGCCTTGCAGGTGCCGCTCAGCAAGGTCGGCCAGCGCTGCGATCCACGCCGGGTCGTCGTTCAGGCAAGGCACGTAGCGAAAGGCCTCGCCGCCAGACTCGATAAAGGCATCGCGGGCCTCGAGGCTGATCTCTTCGAGCGTCTCCAGGCAGTCGGCGACGAAGCCCGGGCACATCACGTCGACCGACTTCACGCCCTGCGCCGCCAGTGCACGCAGCGTGGGCTCGGTGTAGGGCTCCAGCCACTTGGCCTTGCCGAAGCGGCTCTGGAAGGTGACGACCATCTCGTCGCCTGTCAGTCCGAGCCGGGCCGCGAGCAGCCGCGCGGTCTTGTGGCACTGGCAGTGATAGGGGTCGCCGAGCCGCAAGCTGCGCTCGGGCACGCCGTGAAAGCTGAGCACCAGCTTGTCGGCACGGCCATGCGTTTGCCAGTGGGATTGCAGCCGAGCGGCCAGGGCGGCGATGTAGCCAGGGTCGTCGTGATACTCGCCCACAAAGCGAAACTCGGGCACACGGCGCGACTGCCGGGCCCATTCCGACACCTTGTCGCTGACGCTGGCGGTGGTGGCGGCCGCGTACTGTGGGTACAGCGGCAGCACCAGCACGCGCGTCGCGCCTTCGGCGCGCAGGGCGTTCAGCACCGCCGGCAAGCCGGGGTTGCCGTAGCGCATGGCGTAGCGGACGATCACGCGCTGGCCGCGTGCTGCCAGCAGCGCGGCCACGGCGTCGGTCTGGCGCCGCGTCCACACCGCCAGCGGCGAGCCGCCGTCCATCCAGACGCTGGCGTACTTGGCCGCTGACTTGGCCGGCCGCGTGCGCAGGATGACGCCGTGCAGGATCAGCCACCACACGGCGCGCGGAATCTCGACCACGCGGGGGTCGCTCAGAAACTCCGACAGATAGCGGCGCAGCGCTGGCGCCGTGGGCTCGTCGGGCGTGCCCAGGTTGACCAACAGCACCGCTGTCACGGCCGCCTGGCCGTGACGATGTGCGGGTTCGTCGCGATAGCCCATCCTCAGGGCGCGGCGGTTTGCACCGCGGCGGCGCCATGCATCTGCAGGCCGGCCACGATCGACTGCGGCGTCGCCGGCTTGGTCCAGCAGCGGCTGAATCCAGCGCTGCGCGCCGGCAGCTCGACCAGATCGGGTGCCTCGGCCGTGCAAAGGATGGCGGGCATGGCGGGCGAACCCAGGCGCTCGCGCAGCGCCGGGAGCAGCGCATAGCCGGTGGTATCGGGCAGGTGCAGATCGATCACCAGCAGGTCCGGGCGAAAGCACCTCACGAGTTCGAGCGCCTCGGCACCGCTGCCCGCGGTTTCGACTTCGAGCACGCCGGCCACACGGCAGGCCTCGACAAAGAGCAGTGTGTTGACGCGGTCGTCATCGACGTACAGCAAGCGCATCAACGAAACTCCATCGGCACCTGCGGCTGCGTGTCGGCAAAGCGCAGCACATCAAAGGACACACAGGCCGAACCGGGGTCGCTGGGTGACCCACCGAGGCCCACCGTGCCGTTGCCGTGCAAGGTGCAACTGCCGCGGCGCAGGCTGACGATCTCGCCATCGTTGAAGCGCACGTAGGTGCCGTTGTAGCTGAGGTCCGTCAGCTGGAAGCTGCCGCTGTGCCAGTCGACGCGGGCATGCGAGCGGCTGACGCGCGAGTCATCGACGCAGAAGGTGGCCTGCGGGCTGCGGCCCAGCACCACCGGCATCTGCTGGCTGGCGAACACCCGGTGCTGCGCGCCCCACACCAGGCGCAAACCGTCGGGCTCCATGACGGTGCTGACGTCGCCGAACTGCGTCACCGCTTGATCGCCGGCGCCGCGCCGCCCGCCCATCACGTGCACTTGCACGGGTTCGACACGGCCGCGCAGCACCAGGCGGTCGAGGCTGCGAAAGCGCGAGCGCACATCCAGCGGCAGGCCGGTCAACACTTCCACCGTGACCAGGGTTTCGTTGTCGCCGGCATGGTCGAGCAAGCGGGCGGCGACGTTGACGGCATCGCCAAAGCAGTCGCCCGCCATTTCGACCACTTCGCCGCGCGCCAGGGCCACCTGCAGGCGCAGCGCGCGCAGGCCAGTAGAGGCGCCGCGTTCGAGACCGCGCAGCGCGATGCCATCGAGCACGTCGTGTACCAGCATGGCGGCCTGGACGCCTGCGGCAGGGGCGTCGAACACGGCCATCAGCCCGTCGCCCAGCGTCTTGACGACGCGGCCGCCCTGCGAGGCGATGGGTTTGCCCAGCGCGTCGACGCAATGCGTCACCACCGATGTGGCCTCGGCGTTGCCCAGCGTCTCGAACAGGCCCGTGCTGCCGCGCAGGTCGGCGAAGAGCACGGTGCGGTCGGAGATGCGTGTCAAGTTGGACCACCCCGCAGCAGCCTACGGCCGCCGCCCCTCAAGGGGCAACGCCAGCGGCCCGGCAGAGCCGGTTCCGCGGCGTTTGCTGGGGCGCGGCGCACGACTCACAGATTGTCCAGGTACGTCCGCAGCTTGTCAGATCGGCTCGGGTGCTTGAGCTTGCGGATCGCCTTGGCCTCGATCTGGCGGATGCGCTCGCGCGTGACGTCGAACTGCTTGCCCACTTCTTCGAGCGTGTGGTCGGTGCTCATCTCGATGCCAAAGCGCATGCGCAGCACCTTGGCTTCGCGTGGGGTCAGGCTGTCCAGAATGTCTTTGACGACATCCCGCAGGCCAGCCTGCATCGCGGCATCGACCGGGGCCACGTTGTTGGTGTCTTCGATGAAGTCGCCCAGGTGGCTGTCGTCGTCGTCGCCGATTGGCGTCTCCATCGAGATCGGCTCTTTGGCGATCTTCATGATCTTGCGGATCTTGTCCTCGGGGATCTCCATCTTCTCGGCCAGCGTCGGCGCGTCGGGCTCGTAGCCAAACTCTTGCAGATGCTGCCGCGAGATGCGGTTCATCTTGTTGATGGTCTCGATCATGTGCACCGGGATGCGGATGGTGCGCGCCTGGTCGGCGATCGAACGCGTGATGGCCTGGCGGATCCACCAGGTGGCGTAGGTGCTGAACTTGTAGCCGCGGCGGTATTCGAACTTGTCCACCGCCTTCATGAGTCCGATGTTGCCCTCTTGAATCAGGTCGAGGAACTGCAGGCCGCGGTTGGTGTACTTCTTGGCGATGCTGATGACCAGGCGCAGGTTGGCCTCGATCATTTCCTTCTTGGCGTCGCGCGAGGACTTCTCGCCCTCGTTCATCTTCTTGTTGATGAGCTTGAGGTCTTCCAGCGGCACCACGGCGCGGCTTTGCAGGTCGGACAGCTTGGTCTGCAGCTCTTGCACAGCCGGCAGGTTGCGCAGCAGGATCGTGCTGTAGGCCTTGCCGGAGGCGACCTCTTTCTCGGCCCACTTGAGGTTCATCACATTGGGCGGAAAGGTCTTGATGAAGTGCTCTTGCGGCATGCCGCACTTGTCGACGACGATCTTGCGGATCTCGCGCTCGTAGCGACGCACGTCGTCGACCTGGCTGCGCAGGATGTGGCACAGGCGTTCGATGGTCTTGACCGTGAAGCGGATCGTCATCAGGTCTTCGCTGATGGCGTGCTGGGCCTTGTTGTAAGAGCTCGACTTGTAGCCTTCCTTCTCGTAGGCCTTGCGCATCTTGTCGAAGTGCGTGCTGAGGGTGGCGAACTTCACCAGCGCCAGCTTCTTCAACTCTTCGAGCTTTTTCGTCAGCGCCTTGCTGCCGCCCTGGCCGTCGTCGTCGTCTTCCTCGTCGAACTCGTCGAAGTCTTCTTCGGCCACGTAGTCGTCGGCTTCGTCGCTGCTGATGAAGCCATCCACGGCTTCGGAGATCTGCATGCCGCCGGCGGCGATCTTGTCGGCCGTGGCCAGGATCTCGGCAATCGTGGTCGGGCTGGCGCTGATGGCCAGCATCATGGCCTGCAGCCCGCCTTCGATGCGCTTGGCGATCTCGATTTCGCCTTCGCGCGTGAGCAACTCGACGGTGCCCATTTCGCGCATGTACATGCGCACCGGGTCGGTGGTGCGGCCGAACTCGCTGTCCACGGTGGACAGGGCGGCTTCGGCGGCTTCTTCGGCCTCTTCTTCGGTGGCGGTGGTGGCGCCACCGCCGGCCACCAGCAGCGTGGCCGCGTCGGGCGCCTGCTCGTAGACCGCGATGCCCATGTCGTTGAGCATCGAGATGATGGCTTCGAGGATTTCCTCGTTGATCAGCTTCTCGGGCAGGTGGTCGTTGATTTCCTGGTGCGTCAGGAAGCCCCGCGTCTTGCCCATCTTGATGAGCGTCTTGAGCTCCTGGCGGCGCTTGGCGGCTTCTTCTTCGGTGAGCGTGGTTTCCTCGAGCCCGAACTCGCGCATCAGCGCGCGCTCTTTGGCGCGGCTGACCTTCATGCGCAGCGGTTTGGCCTTGGCTTCCTTGCCATCGGCCACCTCGACGCCGGCCTCGACCTCGACCTCGACTTCGCCGGCGATGTCGGCCTCGATGTCGGCCAGATCAACCTCTTCGATCACCGGCGCGCCCTTGGCGGCGGGCTCGGCGCCCTTCTTGCCCGGCTTGGCAGCCTTGGGGTCGGGTTTGGCCGCGGCGGTACCCTTGGCTGGCTTGACGGCAGCGGCGGACTTTGCGGCTGGCTTGGTGGCCGGGGCGGTGGCGGCCTTGGCCGGCTTGGCAGCCGCCTTCGGCGCCGGGGCCACGGCCTTGGCTGCGAGCGTCTTGGCCTTGGGGTCGGCCGCAGGGGCTGCCGACTTGGCGGCGGGGGCTGCGGCGGGGGCTACGGTCTTTGCGGCAGGTTTCTTGGCGGTCATGCGGATCCTTGAGGGGAGGGTGGCGAGCGACGAGACTCGCGTGTCGTATAGGCACGTTCGCGTGAACGCAGATGAAGGGCAGCCGGTGCGCGTGGGCTTGACCGTGAATCCCTTGTCGAAGGTGCTCGGGGCCCTCCAGACGCCTGCGGTCAACGCTGCGACTTCCGCTGCGACTTTTGCTTGGCGTTCTGCTTGGGATTTTGCTGCTGTCAGCACTTGCCGCTGCGGCAAACCTAGGATTGTACCCTGCGCACCTCGGTCAGGCGTCGGTCAGGCGTCGACTTTCAGGTCGACTTGCCGATGCGCGCGACCTTCAATGCAGCGATCTGCTCCATGATTTCCCGGTACCGCGAAAGCTCCTCGCCAGACGGCGCGGCGGCGACGATGGCGTTGGCTTCCTGGCGCAGGATGTCCATCCACAGCAGCGCCAAGATCTGCTGCAGATGCTCGAATCGATGCTCCTCGTCACCGAGCCCGGAGCGCACCCAAGCGCGTGCGGTATCGGCCCATTCTTCGGCCTCCATCGCGAGGCTGAGCGCCGACCAGGTCTGCGCACCACTCTCGACGAGATGGCGCTCGATCCACTGTGCCACCTGGCCGTGGACGCCAGCCAGCCCATGCAGGAGGCCTTGATCGTCGTTGGGCAACAGTTCCCACCAATCCGAGTGCAGCAGCAGCAGGCGCAGTGCCACGTCCGAGGGCCCGGCGGGCGCCGCCCTGATGGCGCCGCGCCGAAGCAGCCGCAGCGGGCCTTGGCTGGCACGCGGCGGCGCGGCCGGCGCCGTGCCCCACAGGCTGGTCAGGTCGGCCAGTTCCAGCTGTGCCTTGCGCGCCAACTCCGGCAGCAACTGGCGCTTGAGCGCACCGTCGGGCAACGCGCTCCACAAGGGCTTGGCTTGCGCCAGCATGCGCGCGCGGCCCTCGGCGGTGGCACGGTCCACGCCCTCGGCGGCCTGTTCAATGAGCTGGCGCGACAGCGGCACGGCCTGCGCCAGCGCTTGCTCGAAGGCCGCGGCGCCCAACTCGCGCACATAGCTGTCGGGGTCGTGCTCGGGCGGCAGAAAGAGAAAGCGCACCGAGCGCAGGTCGGTGGCGTGCGGCAGTGAGGCCTCGAGCGCGCGCCCGGCGGCGCGGCGGCCGGCGGCGTCGCCGTCGAAGCTGAAGACGACGGCGTCGGTGAAGCGGAAGAGCTTTTGCACGTGCTCGGCGGTGCAGGCCGTGCCCAGCGTGGCCACGGCGTTGGCAAAGCCGCTCTGTGCCAGCGCCACGACATCCATGTAGCCTTCGACAACGAGCGCGCAACCCTTGTCGCGCACCGCCTGGCGGGCCTCGAACAGGCCGTAGAGCTCGCGCCCCTTGCTGAAGACCGGCGTCTCGGGCGAATTGATGTACTTCGGTTTGCTGTCGTCGAGCACGCGGCCGCCGAAGCCGATGACCTCGCCAGACACGCCGCGGATCGGAAACATGATGCGATCGCGAAACCAGTCGTAGCGGCCGCGGTCGTGGGCCTGGGCTGCCGCGGCGGCACTCTCATCGGCTTGGATGTGGGTGTGTGCGTCGGCCTCGCGCTGACGTACCAGCCCGGCCTCTTCGAGCAGGGGGTCGTCGTAGGCCGAGAAGACCCCGGCCAATGTGCGCCAGCCGGGCGGCGCGAAGCCCAGGCCGAAGCGCGCAGCGACGGCGCCGTTCAGCCCCCGCTGCTTGAGGTAGTCCACCGGGCGCGGGCTGGTCTTGAGCTGGCCGCGGTAAAAGCCGGCGGCCTTCTCAAGCACTTCGCCAATCGACTGGCGGCGTTGGCGCAGCGTGTCGCGGCGCTCGCGCTCGTCGGGGCTGACGTCCTCTTCCGGCACCTTCAGGCCGGCGCCCTGGGCCAGATCGCGTACCGCCTCGACGAAGCTGAGGCCCAGATGTTCGGTCAGGAAGCGGATGGCGTCGCCGCTGGCACCGCAGCCGAAGCAGTAATAGAACTGCTTGCTGGGGCTGACCGAGAAGCTGGGCGACTTCTCGCCGTGGAAGGGGCACAGCCCCATCAGGTTGGCGCCGCCGCGCTTGAGCTCGACGTGGCGGCCCACCACGTCGGCGATGTCGACGCGCGAGAGCAGTTCTTGCAGGAAGGCGGCTGGGATCACCCGCCAAGTCTAGGCCCGAGCGCCGCCCAGGCCCTGGCTACGCCCTGGCCACGCCGGGTTCGGGCGGTGCGGCGGGCGCCAAAGCAAACACACCGCGGTAGTCACGCACCCAGTGCGCCACCAGGGCGGCAGGCATGGGCGCCGCGACGCCCGTGCCCTGGCCGATCACGCAGCCCAGGTCGAGCAGCGTGCGCGCCTGCGCCGGCGACTCGACGCCCTCGGCCACTACCGTGCAGCCAAAGGTGCGCGCCAGGCCGATCACGCCCTCGACGATGGCGCGGTCTTGTGCGTCGTCGAGCATGTGGTGCACGAAGCTGCGGTCGATCTTGAGCACGTCCACCGGCAGCCGCTTCAGGTAGGTGAGCGTGGAGTAGCCGGTGCCGAAGTCGTCGAGTGCAAAGCGCACACCGATGGCCTGGCAGCGCGACACCAGGGCCGATGTGGCCTCGATGTCGGCGTGCGCGGCGGTCTCGAGCATCTCGAGCTCGAGGTGGCTGGCCAGCGGCTCGGCGTGGCGCGCCAGCAGCTCTGACAGGCGCAGTGCGAAGTCGCTCTCCTGCAGGTGGCGGGCCGAGATGTTGACGCTGACCGAGATGTCCAGGCCGTTGCGACGCCATTGCGAAAGATGGTCCAGCGCCTGGGCGAGCACCCAGTCGCCGATGCGCGACGACAGGCCCGTGTTCTCGATCAGTGGCAAGAACTGCATCGGCGCGATCAACCCCTGCTGCGGGTGATCCCAGCGCAACAGGGCCTCGAAGCCCAGTACGCGGCCCGTGCGCATGTCCACCTTGGGCTGGTAGAAGAGCACGAACTCCTGCTTGTCCAGCGCCTCTTGCACGCGGCCGATGGCCATCACGCGCTCTTCGGTGCGGCGGCGGTGTTCGGGGTCGAAGAACAGGTAGCCGTTGCGGCCGGCCTGCTTGGCGCCGTACATGGCGTGGTCGGCGTGGCGCAGCAGGGTGTCGGCGTCGCTGCGGTCGATGGGGTAGACCGTGGCGCCCATGCTGGAGGTGACCTGCACGGCGTCCTGGTCGGCGTCGACCACGTAGGGTTGCGAGACGACGCGCAGCACGCGCTCGACGGCCAGCCGCGCTTCCTCTAGCGTGCCGGCGCGCAGCAGCAGCACGAACTCGTCGCCACCCAGGCGCGCCGCCGAATCGACCCAGCTCTCGCGGCTGCGCAAGGCGCTGCGCAGGCGGCCCGCCAGTTCGGCCAGCAGGCGGTCGCCAGCGGCGTGGCCAAAGCGGTCGTTTACCGGCTTGAAGCGGTCCAGGTCGAGGTAGCAGACGACCAGCAGGTAGCCGTCGCGGTCGGCGGCGAGCATGGCGTCATCCAGCAGCTGCGACAAGCGCGCGCGATTGGGCAGCCTTGTGAGCTCGTCGAAGTGCGCCTGGCGCTCGAGCTGGTCGCGCTGGCTTTGCTGCTGCGTGATGTCGGAGATGACCAGCACGTGGTAGCGCAGATCCTGCTGCGGGCCGAGCACCGTGGAGATCGTGGTTTGCAAGGTGCAGACGTCGCCGTTGCGCCGTCGCTCGAGCAGTTCGCCGCGCCAACTGCCGCTGTCGCGCAGCCCGGCCCACATCGCGGCGCGCTGCTGGCGCGCCACCGGGTCGGCCGGCGCCGGCCGCAGCCGCGCCGGCACCGTGCCCAGCACCTCGTCGCGCGGCACGCCCAGGATCTGCGAGTAGGCGGGGTTGACGTCCAGCGCGCGCAGGTCGGCGTCGGTGATCAGCAAGCCCTCGTGCAGATGCTGGAAGAGACTGACCGACATGAGCTGGCGCTCCAGCGCCTGGTGATGCTCTTGCGCGTCGGCCAGGGACGCCAGCAGCCGCACGGGCTGCCCGGCGCCGTCGCGTTCGGTGACCAGCAAGGTGGCCTGCAGCCAGCGCCAGCCCTTGCCGTCGGGCATGCGCAGATCCAGCTGCCGGCGCCCGGCTTCACCCCAGGTCAGCGCGGCGATGGCGTCGGCCAGCCGGGGGCGGTCTTCGATGTGAACCTGCTGCTGCCAGGCCTGGGCCTGCCAGTGCGTGCCGTCGCTGCCAGTGAGCGTGCGCCAGGCCGCCGACACGAAGCTCTCGTCGCGCTGCAGGTGCCAGTCGGCGACACCCATCCGGGAGCCGTCCAGCGCCCATTCCCAGCGCTGGTTGCGGCCACGCCAGTCGACGCGCGCCGCATGGCACAGCAGCATGACGGCCATGGCCGAGCCGATCCAGGCCACCAAGGCAGCCTGCGTGCTCGCGCCGGCCAGAATGGACAGGCCGTGCGTGGCATGGCTGGCGCCCAGCAGGGCCGCGGCCATCAGGCCTGCCGCGGCGATGACCAACTGGCCGCGCAGGGCCAGCGCGGCCAGCACCACGTGGGGCGCGAACAAGGCCAGCGGCGCCAGCGGCGAGCGCGCGTCGGACGCCAGCCACAGCAGCCACAGCATGACCAGGGCGGCAAAGACGCTCACCGCGCTGTCACGACGTGGCAGGCCCGGCTTCAAGAGCAGCAGCGCCTGGCGGTCGGTGGCCAAGCTGCAGATGGCCAAACCGAGCATGCCGATGATGAAGACGAAGAAGCCGGTGACCGCTGCGGCCAGCGGCACCTCGGCAGCCGTGAAGGTCACCCAGGCGGTGGCCAGCATGGCCGCGGGCAGTGCGCCGGCCAGCGACACGGCCAGCAACAGCATCACCAGGTCGATGGGCCGCTCCAGGCGCGCATCGAAACCCAGTTGTTGCAGCACCGCGCGCACCGCCGGCGCCACACCGCCGACGACCGCGACGGACAGTGCCGCGCCATGCCAGGGCATGCCGGCCGAAAGCGCCGCGATCAGCGTGCCGGCGACCGCGCCCGCCAGCGCCGAAGCCCCCCAGCGCCAGGTAGCGCCGATGGCCAGCCCGGCTGGCAGGGCCAGCGCCGCCCAGGGCGACAGCGCCGGGCTGAGCCGCCCGGCGTAGGACAAGATCAGCGCGGCGAGGGCGACCGACAGTGCGCGCAGCAGCAGCAGTCGCCAGGGCCCGCCCCGGCTGACGCGCTGGCTGGCGGCTGCGTTCATCGGCCGGCTTCGATCAGCGGCATATCAGGTGCAAGGGCAGCGCGTCAGAGCGTGAATTCGGCCAGCGTGTGGCCAGACGCCAGTGCCGCCCGCAGCCACTTCGGCTGCAAGCCGCGGCCCGTCCAGCTTTCTCCGGTGATGCCGTTGCGGTATTTGGCGGCAACTTTCTTCGCCGCCGTGGCGCGCGGTGCTGCCGCGGCCTTGCTGCCGATATCGGCCAGCGTCAGCCCATATTCGGCCATCAGCGCGCGCACCTTGGCAACGACCTCGCTGCGCTCGCCGCGCTGCGCTTCGATAATCTGCTTTTCAATTGCGGCCTTCTGGGCCAGCAATTCGGCAATGGTGGGCTTGGACACGGTAGATTCTCGCGGTTGATTAAAACCGCATGAATATAACCGCGTTCGGCAAACCCGCCAACGGCGGCATACCCGGCCCCAGTCAATTCGACGGCGGCACGTATCCCGCAGGCTTGTCGGCATCGCCACCAAACAGAAACTGCTCCATCTGGCGTGCCAGGTACTGCCGCGCCCGCGCGTCGGCCAGATTCAGGCGGTTCTCGTTGACGAGCATGGTCTGGTGTTTCTTCCAGAGCTCGAACGCTTCCTTGCTGATCTGCGCATATATCCGGTTGCCAAGTTCACCGGGATAAGGTGAAAACCCCATCCCTTCGGCTTCCTTCTTGAGATAGACACATTGCACCATGCGCGCCATTGCAAACCTTTCAGACGGAGTTCAGACGTTTGACCAGCACTTGTGAGCGCCGGTCCCAGTTGTATTTGCGCTTGCGCGCCTCGGGCAGCCAATCGGGGTCGACCTGCACGAATCCACGCTTGATAAACCAATGCATCGTGCGCGTGGTGAGCACAAACAGGCTGTCCAGTCCGGCACTGCGCGCGCGCTGCTCGACGCGCTTGAGCAGCCGTTCGCCGTCGCCCTGGCCCTGGCTGAGCGGTGACACGGTCAGCGCCGCCATCTCGGCCGTGCGGGCCTCGGGGTAGGGGTACAGCGCGGCACAGCCGAAGATGACGCCGTCGTGCTCGACGACGCTGTAGAAGTCGACGTCACGCTCGATCTCGGTGCGCTCGCGCCGCACCAGCGTGCCGTCGCGCTCGAAGGGTTCGATCAACTGCAGGATGCCACCGACATCGTCGGCTGTGGCTTCGCGCAGGCTCTCGAGCTTTTCGTCGACCACCATGGTGCCGACGCCGTCGTGCGTGAAGACCTCGAGCAGCAGCGCGCCGTCGGTGGCGAAGGGCAGGATGTGCGAGCGCTCAACCCCGCCGGCGCAGGCCCGCACGCAGTGCTGAAGGTAAAACGCGGTGTCGGTGGGCAGCGTGGGCGCGGGCAGGCTCTCTAACAGGCGGCGCGCGTCGGCCAGCGCCAGCTCGGTGTCGATGGCGCTGTCGGCGTCGTCCTGGCGTTCGCGGATGCCGGGCACCTCGGTCATGAACACCAGCTTGTCGGCCTGCAGCGCCAGCGCGGCGGCGGTGGCCACGTCTTCCATCGTCAGGTTGAAAGCCTCGCCAGTGGGCGAAAAGCCAAAGGGGCTGAGCAGCACCAAGGTGCCCGATTCGATGGCGCGGCGAATGGCCGCCTGGTCCACCCGGCGCACCAGGCCGCTGTGCTGGAAGTCGATGCCGTCGACGATGCCCACGGGCCGCGCGGTGAGGAAGTTGCCCGACACCACGCGCACGGTGGAGTTGGCCATCGGCGTGTTGGG
>JANPMR010000093.1:0-5445 GCA_031427055.1 Rubrivivax sp. | reverse complement strand
TGGCCACGTCCAGATCGGCGCCGCTGCCGCCCATGTCCGTGCGCACCCAGCCCGGATGCAGCGCGACGCAGACGGCCTTGCCCGCCAGCACCAGCGAGGCATCTTTCAGCACCGAGTTCAGCGCCGCCTTGGACGCGCGGTACAGCCAGCCCGAAGGCCCGGCGCGCAGCCCGATCGAGCCCATGCGCGACGAGATCACGGCCAGCCTGGCGCCGCTGGCCAGCGCGCCCGCCACCTGCGGCAAGACGCGCATCGCGCCCAGCACGTTGGTGTGCATCACGGTGTCGAACTCGTCCTGCGTGGGCGTCTGCAGGCCGTCTGTGCGCGGGCCGTAGACGCCCGCGTTGAGCACGACGACGTCGAAGGTCTCGCCAGCGATCGGCCAGGCCGCGGCGCCATCCGCGCTGGCGACGTCCAGCGGCCATGCGCGCGCGCCGAGAAGCCGGATGCGCGCCAGCCCTTCGTCGCTGCGCGCCGTGGCGGTGACATCGCACCCGTCCGTGCACCATTGGCGCACGAACTCCAGCCCGATGCCGCGCGACGCGCCGACAACCAGCACCCGCGTCATGCGAGTACTGGGCGCGTGCCCAGAAGACGCAGCGCCAGTGCGATGAACAACACGCCGCCCAGGCCGTTCAACGCCCGCCGCGCCACCTCAGATGTCTGCAGGCGCGACAGGCGGGCCGCCAGCGCCACCAGCACCAAGAGAAACAACGTGCCCTGCACCACAAACCAGGCACCGAGCAGCAGGAAGGACGCGGTGGGGCTCCACGAGTCGGCCGGCACGAACTGCGGCAGGAAGGCCAGAAAGAACAACGCCACCTTGGGGTTGAGCAGGTTGGTCAGCAGGCCGTTGCGAAAGTCGGCTGCCGCAGTGCGCGGCGCAGTGCGCACGACGTCGGCCACCGCCCCCACATCACCGCTGCGGCGCAAGGCCTGCCGCAACATGCCCACGCCCAACCAGACCAGGTAGGCCGCACCGGCCCACTGGATGGCCACGAAGGCCGGCGGATACAGCGCCAGCAGCGCCGCCAACCCGAAGGCCGCGGCCAGCGCATGCAGCACGCAACCTGCGCTGATGCCCAGCGCGGCCGCCACGCCGGCGCGCGCGCCGCCCTGCAGCGTGCGCGTCACCGTGAGCAAGAAGTCCACGCCCGGCGTCGCGTTGAGCACGAACACCGCCGTGGCGAACACCGCCGCCTCGGCCGGCCCTGGCAGCAGACCCAGGCCGGCCATCAGAACATCTCGACGGCGAGCGCCGTGGCCTCGCCGCCGCCGATGCACAACGCCGCCACGCCGCGCTTGAGGCCGCGCTTGCGCAGGGCGCCCAGCAGCGTGACGACGATGCGCGCGCCACTGGCGCCGATGGGGTGGCCCAGGGCGCAGGCGCCGCCGTGCACGTTGACGATTTCGTGCGCGAGCTTGAACTCGTCCATCGCCGCCATCGTCACCGCGGCGAAGGCCTCGTTCACCTCCCACAAGTCGACGCTCTTGGCGTCCCAGCCGGCGCCCTTCAGCAGCTTGTTGATGGCGCCGGCCGGCGCGGTGGCAAACCACTGCGGCTCTTGCGCGTGCACCGCGTGGCCGACGATGCGGGCGATGGGCTTGCAGCCCATCTGCACCGCGGTGCTCTCGCGCATCAGCACCAGGGCGGCGGCGCCGTCGCTGATGCTGCTGGCGTTGGCGGCCGTGATGGTGCCGTCCTTCTTGAACGCGGGCTTGAGCGACGCCACCTTGTCGAGCTTGGCCTTGAAGGGCTGCTCGTCGAAGCGGATCACCGACTCACCTGACTTGCCGGGCAGGGTGACGGGCGCCATCTCCCATTCGAAGCTGCCGTCTGCGTTGGCCTGCTTGGCGCGCGTCGTCGAGGCGATGGCAAACGTGTCTTGCGCCTCGCGCGTGAAGCGGTACTTGTCAACGCACTGCTCGGCGAACACGCCCATGGCCTTGCCGCGGCCATCCGGCAAACGCTCATAGGCGTCTTCCAGCCCGTCCATGGCCATGTGGTCGAACAACTGTGCGGCGCCGTACTTGACGCCCTTGCGCGCAAACATCAGGTGCGGCGCGTTGGTCATGCTCTCCATGCCGCCAGCCACCAGCACGCGGGCGCTGCCGGCGGCCAGCATGTCGTGCGCGAACATCATGGCGCGCATGCCGCTGCCGCACATCTTGGTCAGCGTCACGGCGCCGGTGCTGTCGGGCAGGCCGGCGCGGCGCATCGCCTGGCGCGCCGGCGCCTGGCCCTGGCCGGCCATCAGGCAGTTGCCGAGCAGCACCTCGTCGATGGCGCCACCCGGCACGCCGGCGCGTTCGACCGCGGCCTTGACGGCCACGGCGCCGAGCTCCCAGGCCGCGAGCGCGGCAAAGTCACCCAGCAGGCCGCCGATGGGCGTGCGGGCGGCGGACACGATGACGATGGAATCAGCCATGGATCACTCCTTGTCGATGTCTCTTGATGAACGCTCAGGCCGTGGCCCGTTGCGAGAAGCGTTTGGATGCGTCGTAGGGGAACACGTCGTGCACGTGGCCGGCCAGGATGCGCAGCTTGTGGCCCTGCCAGAAGGCGGCGTCCAGCAAGTCGGCATGGTGGGCGAGGAAGACCTCGCGCACGCGGTCGTTGCCCAGCAAGAAGGGCCCGAAGGTCTCGGGGAACACGTCGCCCTTGTTCACCGTGTACCAGACCTCGCCGCTCATCTCTTCTTCTTCGTTGCGCGGCGTGGGCACGCGGCGGAAGTTGCAGTCGGTGAGGTACTCGATCTCGTCGTAGTCGTAGAACACCACCTTGCCGTGGCGCGTGACGCCGAAGTTCTTCCACAGCATGTCGCCGGGGAAGATGTTGGCCGCCACCAGGTCCTTGATGGCATTGCCGTACTCCACCACGGCGTGCGCAATGCCTTTCGCGTCGGCCTCTTGCAGGTAGATGTTGAGAGGGATCATGCGCCGCTCGATGTACAGGTGCTTGATGACCAGGGTGTCGCCGGCTTCCTCGAGCAGGCTGCCGCAGAAGTGGCGAATCTCGTTGATCAGCTCTTCCTCGAAGCGGTGGCGTGGAAAGGCGACGTTGCTGTACTCCAGCGTGTCGGCCATGCGCCCGACGCGGTCGTGCTGCTTGACGAGCAGGTACTTGCCCTTGATCTGCTCGCGCGTGGTGTCTTTCTGCGGCGGATAGAAGTCCTTGATGAGCTTGAACACGTAGGGAAACGAGGGCAGGTCGAAGACCAGCATCACCATGCCCTTGATGCCGGGCGCGATGCGGTACTTGTCGCCGCTGTGGCGCTGGTGCGCCATGAGGTCGCGGTAGAACAGGTTCTTGCCGTGCTTTTGCAGGCCCAGCGCGTTGTAGAGCTCGGCGCGTGGCTTGCGCGGCATCAGCCCGCGCAAGAACTGCACGTAGGCCGACGGAATCTCCATGTCGACCATGAAGTAGGCACGGGCGTAGCTGAAGATCATCAGCAGTTCGTCCTCGCCGAAGAGCGCCGCGTCGATCACCAAATCGCCGCGCGTGGTGTGCAGGATGGGCAGCGCCAGCGGCGTCTCGACGAAGCCGTTGATGATCTTGCCCACCAGGTAGGCGCCCTTGTTGCGATAGAACAGGCTGGACAGCACCTGGATCTGAAAATTGGTGCGCGGCCTGAAGGCGCCCAGCTCGGCCAGCATCGCCTTTACCACGTGAGCCACATCGCGCTCCAGGTCCTCGAACTCGGGCTCGAGCTGGAAGTTGGTGACGACGCGCCGCCAGGTCTCGTGCAGCTTGTCTTTGGTCGGGTAATAGGCGCGGTAGGTGGGGCGCGCGGCCGGCTCTTCGTTCTCGATGTACTCGGTGCTCACGGCCGGGCGCACGAAGATGAAATCGTTCTTGAAGTAGCTGCGGTGCAGCAGCTTGGCGGTGACACTGTTGAAAAACGTCTCGGCGAGTTCGGGCTGGTGGTGATCGGTCAGCAGGCCGATGTAGTGCAGCTTGGCCTGCTGCCAGGTGTCCATCGACAGCGCGTCGATGTTGAACTCGCTGCGCAGGCGCTCTACCGCTTCGTTGACGCGCTGGTCGTAGAACTCGATGCGCAGTGCCTGCGCGTGCTGCTGGCCATGCCAGTCGGCGCCCTCGAAACGTTGCTTGGCGGCGGCCGTGGTCTCGCGAAACAGGCGGTAGTGGCGGTTGAAGCCATCGAGCAGCGCCTGGGCGATGTCGAAGGCGCTGCGGTCGGTCAGCTGGTGCGGAAACATGGCCCCTTTCAATCCTCTTCACTGGCGGCGGCGCGCGGGTAGCGCTTGAAGGCCGCGCCAAACACCTCGACCACCGTCCCCGGCCGGTCCATCGTGACCTCCAGGTCTTTCAGCAAGCCGTCGCGCAGGCCATAGACCCAACCGTGCACCGCAACCTGCTGGCCGCGCGCCCAGGCGTCCTGCAGCACGGTGGACAGCGCCACGTTGCCCACCTGCTCGATGACATTCATCTCGCACAGGATGTCTTCCTGCTCTTCGGGGGGCAGGTGGTCCAGCCGTTTGCGGTGGCGCAGACGAACGTCTTGCACATGGCGCAGCCAGTTGTCGGCCAGGCCGATGCGGATGCCGCGCATGGCGGCGCGCACGCCGGCGCAGCCGTAGTGGCCGACCACGAAGATGTGCTCGACCTTGAGGTGCTCGACCGCGAACTGGATGGTCGACAGCGCGTTGAGATCCGAGTGCACGACGATGTTGGCCACGTTGCGGTGCACGAAGACCTCGCCCGGATCCAGGCCGGTGATCTCGTTGGCCGGCACCCGGCTGTCGGCACAGCCGATCCACATGTAGCGCGGCGTCTGCTGCAGCGCCAGCCGGGTGAAGAAGCCCGGGTCGCGCTGCTTGGTCTGCGCGGCCCAGTCCCGGTTGTTTTTGAGCAGGCGGTGTGGCATGTCACCGGCCCCCAAGACGCTGCGCGTCGCCCCCCCAAGGGGGAGCTGATCGCCTTCGGAACGGCCGTGCGGCGATCATGCTCACATCGTCTCCGCAAACAGCTCGCGGCCGATCAGCATGCGGCGGATTTCGCTCGTTCCCGCGCCGATCTCATACAGCTTGGCGTCGCGCCACAAGCGGCCCAGGGGGTAGTCGTTGATGTAGCCGTTGCCGCCAAAGACCTGGATGCCCTCGCCGGCCATCCAGGTGGCCTTCTCGGCGCACCACAGGATGACGCTGGCGCAGTCCTTGCGCACCTGGCGCACGTGCTCGGCGCCCAGCAGGTCGAGGTTCTTGCCCACGGTGTAGCAGAAGGCGCGGCCGGCCTGCAGCACGGTGTACATGTCAGCCACCTTGCCCTGGATGAGCTGGAACTCGCCGATGCTCTGGCCGAACTGCTTGCGGTCGTGGATGTAGGGCACCACGTTGTCCATCACCGCCTGCATGATGCCGATGGGCCCGGCGGCGAGCACCGCGCGCTCGTAGTCCAGCCCGCTCATCAGCACGCGGGCGCCA
>JANPMR010000092.1:0-3410 GCA_031427055.1 Rubrivivax sp. | reverse complement strand
CGCAGGTACACCGGCATCAGCGCCTCGGCGTCGTCCATGATGAAGACGCGCTTGACGTAGAGCTTGACGCCGCCGCGCTTGTCGCGGTTCCACAAATCAAACGGCGCCTTGGCCGGCACGTAAAGAAGCTGCGTGTATTCGGTGCGGCCCTCGACGCGGTTGTGCGTGTAGGCCAGCGGCGGCTCCTGGTCGTAGCTGAGCTGCTTGTAGAACTCTTGATACTGCGCGTCGGTGATGTCGCTCTTGGCGCGCGTCCACAGCGCGGCGGCCTTGTTCACCGGCTCCCATTCTTCTGTGGTGACCTGCTCTTTCTTGTCTTCGTCCCACTTCTGCTTGGGCATCAGCACCGGCAGGCTGATGTGGTCGGAGTACTTGCTGATGATCGACTTCAGCTTCCAGGCGCTGAGAAACTCTTCCTCGCCCTCGCGCAGGTGCAGGATGACGTCGGTGCCGCGCTGCGCGCGCTCGATCGTCTCGACCTCGAAGTCGCCAGCGCCCTCGCTGGTCCAGCGCACGCCCTCGGTCGCGGCGGCGCCGGCGCGGCGCGTTTCCACCGTCAGGCGGTCGGCGACGATGAAGCCGCTGTAGAAGCCGACGCCGAACTGGCCGATCAGGTTGGCGTCCTTCTTCTGCTCGCCCTCGAGCTTGGCCATGAACTCGCGCGTGCCGCTCTTGGCGATGGTGCCCAGGTGCGCCACGGCTTCGTCGGCGCTCATGCCGATGCCGTTGTCGCGGATGGTGATGGTCTTCTTCTCGACGTCAAACCAGACGCGGATCTCGAGGTTCGGCGCGTCCTCGAACAGGGCCGCGTTGTCCAGCGCCTCGAAGCGCAGCTTGTCGCAGGCGTCGCTGGCATTGCTGACCAGCTCGCGCAGGAAAATCTCTTTGTTGGAATAGAGCGAATGGGTGACGAGGTGCAGGATCTGCTTGACCTCGGCCTGGAATGAAAGTGTCTGCTTGTCCATGGTCGGTGGTGCCCCGCGAGGGGTCTTGCGGCTGGTGGAATGGCTTGTCGGCCCAGGGTGGGCCGGCGGGTTAAAGATCGTGAGGGCATCGGCCTGGAATTCAAGGGCCCATAACCTTTGAGTGTGCGAGCATGGCTGCCACCCTGCACCCAACCCGCAAGCCGATGGACATTCCGCGCCCCTACCTGATGTTTCTGGGTGACGTGCCCGACCAGCTGGCCGCCAAGACGGCGCACGGCATCGTCGACTGGCGCCGCGAGTGGTGCAGCGGCCAGTTGCGCCTGTCGGGCTGCCAGGCCGACCTGGGCCTGCCCGAGATGACGATCGAGGCCGCCGCGGCCGCCGGCGTGCAGACGCTGGTGGTAGGCGTGGCCAATGCCGGCGGCGTGCTGCCGCCGCACTGGGTTGCACCCATCGTCCAGGCCATAGCCTGCGGCCTGCACGTGGCCACCGGGCTGCATGTTCGCCTGTCCAGCGTTCCCGCCATCCGCGACGCCGCACAGCGCCACGGCCGCCAACTCTTCGACCTGCGTCACAGTGACCAGATCTTCGCCACCGGCAAGGGCACGCGCCGGCCGGGCCTGCGTCTGCTGACGGTGGGCACTGATTGCTCTTCGGGCAAGAAGTACACCGCGCTGGCGCTCGAGCGAGCGATGCGTGCCGGCGGCCTGGACGCCGACTTCCGCGCCACAGGCCAGACCGGCGTCTTCATCTCGGGCCGCGGCGTCGCCATCGATGCCGTGGTGGCCGACTTCATCTCGGGCGCCGTCGAGTGGCTGGCCCCGGCCGCGGCGCCCGGGCATTGGGACCTGATCGAGGGCCAGGGCTCGCTGCTGCACCCGTCGTTTGCGGGCGTGTCGCTGGGGCTGCTTCACGGTGCGCAGCCCGACGCCTTTGTCGTCTGTCACGAGCCCACGCGCCGCACCATGCGCGGCGTGGCTCATGCGCTGCCCAGCATTGCCGAGGTGATTGACCTGACGCTGCGCTGCGGCCGCCTGACCAACCCGGGCATCCGCTCGGTGGGCATCGCCATCAACACCCAGGCACTGGCCGAGACCGACGCGCGCGCCCTGCTGCAAACCTTGTCCGCCGAGCACGGGCTTCCGGCCACCGACCCGGTGCGTTTTGGTGTCGAGAACCTCGTCAACCAGATGCTGCGCGAGTTCCCCATCTCTGCAGCCGGCGCCGCACGTGGCTGATGCACTGAGCGTCGCGGTCGAGCGCTGGCCGATTGCCGGCGGCTTCACCATCTCGCGTGGCACCAAGACCGAGGCCGTGGTCGTCGTCGCCCGTGTCGAGCGCGACGGCGTCGTCGGCGTCGGTGAGTGCGTGCCCTACACGCGCTACGGCGAGACGGTCGAGGGCGTGGTCGCCGCCGTACAGGCCCAGGCCGACGCGGTGGCGCGCGGCATCGGCGTGCAGGATCTGCTGCAACTGATGCCGGCCGGCGCCGCCCGCAATGCGCTCGACGCAGCACTCTGGGGCCAAGCCGCGCGCAGCCGTGGCGTGCCGGTGTGGCAACTGGCCGGCCTGCCGCGGCCACAGCCCGTGACCACGGCCTTCACGCTCAGCCTGGGTGACCCGGCCGCGATGGCCGCCGCCGCGGCACGCGCCAGCGCGCGCCCGCTGCTCAAGATCAAGCTCGGCGGGCCCGAGGGCGGCCGCGGCGACGACGAACGAATCCGCGCCGTGCGCGCTGCGGCGCCGGCATCGACCCTGGTGGTCGATGCCAACGAGGCCTGGACCGAGGCCACTCTCGACCACAACCTGGCGGCCTGCGCCGCGGCCGGCGTGGCCCTCATCGAGCAGCCACTGCCGGCCGGGGCCGACGGCGCGCTGGAGGGCTTTTACAGCCCCGTGCCGCTGTGCGCCGACGAGAGCTTTCACGGCCGCGACAGCCTGGATCAAGTGGCCCGGCGCTACAGCCTGGTCAACCTCAAGCTCGACAAGACCGGCGGCCTGACCGAGGCCATCGCCGTGGCGCAGGCCGCACGCGAACGCGGCCTGGGCCTGATGGTGGGCTGCATGCTCGGCACCAGCCTGGGCATGGCGCCGGCCTTCCTGCTCGCGCCCTGGGCGCAGTACATCGACCTGGATGGGCCGCTGCTGCTCAGCCGTGATCGCGAACCGGGCTTCGTGTTCGAGGGCAGCACGATGCAGCCGGCCGGGCCGGGCGTCTGGGCGTAGGCGCGCGGGCCTTTACTTCGAGCCCAGCTTCAGCCGCAAGGGCTGCCGTTTCTCGATCGCCCACTTGAGCAGCGCCGCGCCACGGTACACACCGTGCGCGAACTTGCCGTAGGGCATGGTCGCAAAGAAGGCCATCACCGCGCCCAGGTGCAGGCACAAGAGCAGCGGCAGCGCGGCCGTCTCGCGCGCCAGCGCCAGCGCCAGGCCGCTGGCGCCGGCCAGGCCCAGCAGGGCGATGAAGCCCAGGTCCATCGGCGC
>JANPMR010000091.1:0-2608 GCA_031427055.1 Rubrivivax sp. | reverse complement strand
GCGAAGACGATGCGGTAGAGCAGCCCGATGTCGATGCCCAGGCTTTGCACCATCTCGCGCTGCTGCAAACCCGTGCTGCCGGCGCGGATGGTCATGCCCAGCCGCGTGCGCGTGAAGACGAAGTACATGCCCAGGGCCAGCAGCAGGCACACGCCACTGAGGAAGAGGCGGTAGACCGGGTAGGTCATGGTCTCGCCCAGCGGCAAGGTGCCAGCCAGGAGGGGCGGCGCCGGCACGCCGTGCACGTCGTCGCCCAGCAGCAGGCTGCGCAACTCTTCGAAGACGAGGATCTGGCCGTAGGTCATGAGCACCTGCTGCTGGTGCTCGCGCCGGTAGAGGAAGCTGAAGAAGGCCCACTCCAGCAAGTAGCCCAGCAGCACGGCCAACACCAGGCCGGCGAGCAGCACGCTGAAGAATCCGCCACCGGCGCGCGCCACCAGCGGCGCCAGCCCATAGGCCATGTAGGCGCCGATCATGTAGAAGCTGCCGTGCGCCAGGTTGATGACGCCCATGATGCCGAAGATCAGCGTCAGCCCCGATGCCACCAGGAACAGCAGCAGCCCGTACTGCAGCGAGTTCAGGCACTGGATGAGGAAGGTGGCAAAGTCCATCAGGCTCAAGTATCGCGGCTGCTTGGGGCAGTGAATTCGGCGCTGGCTTCGGCGACGACTTCGGCGATGAAGGCAGCCGCGGCCGCCAGCAGTGCGGCGGGCTGGTCGCGCTGCGGCGAGTGGCCGCAATCGGGCAATTCGAGCAGCCGCGCCTGCGGCACCCGGCGCGCGATGCCGCGGATCTGCTCCAGCGTGCCGTACTCGTCGTCGAGGCCCTGCACCGCCAGCAAGGGGCAGGCGATGGAGGCGATCTCGTCCTCGATCGACCAGTCGCGAAACGGCGGGTGCAGCCAGATGCGGTTCCAGCCCCAGAACGCCGAATCGGGATCGTCGTGATGGCGCGCCAGCTTCGTGCGCAGGTCGGCGGTCTCGTAGGCCCGGCGCGTCGCTTCGATGCTGCTGACCGAGAGGTCTTCGACATGGATGTGCGGTGCCAGCACGATCACGCCCGCGGTCTGCGCCGGCCGCAGCGCCGCATGCAGCAAGGCGATCGAGCCGCCGTCGCTGTGGCCGAAGAGCCAGACCGGCTGATCGATGTGCAGCGCCGCAAGCAGCGCCGGCAGCACCTCGAGCGCCTGTCGGTGCATGAAGTCCAGGCCCCAGGCCTCTTCGGCCGCACGCGGCGTCGAGCGGCCGTAGCCGGGGCGCGAGTAGACGAGGCCGCGGCAGCGCGCCTGCAGGCACAACTGCGCCGGAAAGTCGCGCCACATCGACAGCGAGCCCAGGCCCTCGTGCAAGAAGACGACGAGCGGCGCCGCCGCGTCGTCGCCCAGCCAGGCATGCTCGATGCGCACCGGGCGGCCCGCCCAGTCGATGTCGACGAACCCGACCGTCATGGCGCGGCCGGGCCGAGCGCCGGGCCGCCCCAAGCCGGCCCGCGTCCCCCCGGGGGACCGACCGGCGTACCCGCCGGGCCAGGGGCCAGCTTCTCGCGCTCGCGCAGCTTGAAGCGCTGGATCTTGCCGGTGGCGGTCTTGGGCAGGTCGTCGACGAACTCGATGGCGCGCGGGTACTTGTAGGGCGCCAGCCGGTCCTTGACGAAGGCCTTGAGATCGGCCTCGGTGGCCACGCCGCCGGCCTTGAGCACGACGAAGGCCTTGGTCTTGGTCAGGCCCTGGGCGTCGGGCACGCCGATCACCGCCGCTTCCAGCACCGCCGGGTGCTGCACCAGCGTGGCCTCGACCTCGAAGGGGCTGACGTAGATGCCGCTGACCTTGAGCATGTCGTCGCTGCGGCCGGCGTAGGTGTAGCTGCCATCCGTGTTGCGCAGGTACTTGTCGCCGCTCTGCGTCCAGCCGCCCTGGAAGGTGTCGCGCGTCTTGGCCGCGTTGCCCCAGTACATCATGGCGCTGGAGGGGCCGTGGATGAAGAGATCGCCGGTCTCACCATCGAGCACCGGCTTGCCGTCGTCGCCGCGCAGCTCGATCTCGTAGCCCGGCACCGGCCAGCCGGTGCTGCCATAACGCACGCGCTCGGGGCGGTTGGACAAGAAGATGTGCAGCATCTCGGTGGAGCCGATGCCGTCGACGATGTCGACGCCGAAGTGGTGCTTGAAGCGCTCGCCGATGTGGGCCGGCAGCGCCTCGCCGGCGCTGGACACGAGGCGCAGCGCCACCTCCGCCGGCGCCGGCAGATTCGGGTGCGCCAGCATCCCGGCAAAGCCGGTGGGCGCGCCGAAGAAGACAGTGGGCTTCAGCCGCCTGAGCGGCGACGGGTTTCCCGGCGACGCGAGCGCCCCCTCGGGGGGCAGGGGCGCAGCCCCGTGGGGGCTCACATCCTCGCCACGCCAGCGCTTGAAGGTGGCGTCGGGCGTTGGCCGCTCGGCCATCAGCAAGGTGGTGGCGCCCACGCTCATCGGGAAGGTGAGCGCGTTGCCCAGGCCGTAGGCGAAGAAGAGCTTGGCGGCCGAGAAGCAGATGTCGTTCTCGCGCAGGCCGAGCACCGCCTTGCCATACAACTCGCAGGTCCAGTAGGGATTGGCGTGCGAGTGCACGGTG
>JANPMR010000090.1:0-3435 GCA_031427055.1 Rubrivivax sp. | reverse complement strand
GTCCTGCGCGCTGGCCACGGGCTCGATCAAGTGCAGCGTGCAGTCGTCGCGCACGAAGCTGAAGGCGGCCTCGATCTGCGCGCGGGTGCACGCGGTGTCGAGCGCGAACTCAAAGCCGAGGTGGCAGCTTTCGGGATCGATGACCTCGAGCGCGGGCACGGCGGCGATGTCGCACACCAGGCTCGGCACGGCGCCGAGCGCGCGCACGTAGTTCAGGATCGCCAGCGGGTCCATGCCGTTGCGAAAGGTCTCCGGGCTGAAGCGCACCGAGACATGCCAGCGCGGGTCGGCGTTGCTGGCGTTGCTGGCGGCACTGGCGGCACTGGCGGCCGCCGGCGCGGCAACGCCAGCGCTGGCCGCGGCGGGGGCATGGCCGCCGATGCCCTGCAACTGCACGACCAGTGCGGCGCGGGCCTGCTCGGCTTGCGGGCTGTCGGCTTGCGGATCCTGCGCGCTGGTGATGAGCACGCGGATCTGGTCGTTGCACTGCAGCAGCAGCGTGCTGAGCTCGGGCGTCAGCGCGACCTGGCCTTCGCGCACGCGGTCGAGCAAGGTCTCCACGTGGTGCGTGAAGGCCACCACGCGGTCGAGCCCGAAGATGCCGGCCGAGCCCTTGACGGTGTGCGCGCAGCGGAACAGTGCGTCGAGCAGGTCGCGGTCGGTGGGGTCGTCTTCGAGCTCGAGCAGCAGTTGCTCGAGCGCTTCGATCTGTTCCTGCGCCTCGCTGATGAAAGCGGGCAGCGCTTCGGCGATGAAGCTGTTGTCCTCGTCGCTGTTTTTCATGTCGTCGCTCCGTCAATGCGGGGGTCGGCCAGCAGCGCATTTGCACCCAGTGCGGCTCAGGCCGCGGCCAGCGGGCGGCTGGCGGCGCGCAACTTCAGTGCGCGGTGTTCCTGGTCCAGCGATTTCGACAGCGACAGCAGCAGCTGCACGCCGGCCGCGTCGACCTCGCCGACCGCTGCGGCGTCGACCGTGAAGGTCTCGTCGTGCGTGTTTGCCGTGGTGGCTTCGGCGTGCGCCTCGGCGAGCCAGGTCAGCCACAGCGAGCGCAGTTCGCCCACGGTGTAGATGGTCAGTTCGGCAGGCAGGGAATGGCTGGGCGTCATGGCGCGCTCCTAGGGCAGGATGAGTTTGGAGACCGCATCAAGCAGCTGCGGCGGGTTGAAGGGCTTGACGATCCAGGCCTTGGCGCCGGCGGCACGGCCCTCTTCCTTCTTGCCGTCCTGGCCTTCGGTGGTGAGCATGATCACGGGCGTGAACTTGTGGCGCGGGTGCTGCTTGAGGTGCGTCACGAAGGTGATGCCGTCCATCTTGGGCATGTTCACGTCGCTCACGATCAGGTTCACCTTGCCCGCCTTGTCCAGCGCGGCCAGGCCGGCCTCGCCGTCGCAGGCCTCGATGACCTCGTAGCCGGCGCGCACCAGCGCAATCTTCACCACCACGCGCAGCGAGGTGGAGTCGTCGACGATCAGAATGGTCTTGGCCATGATTGGGTCTCTCTCGGGGCTCGTCAGAAGAACTTCACTTCGGCGGCGGCTGCGGCCTTGTGCGCGGTGGCGCCCGGCGCGCCGGATGCATGCATGTCGTGCTGTTCGTTCATCGTGTAGTTCTTCTGCAGCGCAGACATCCACTCGTCCGATGTCGGCACGGGCTGGTCGGTTTCGACGACGCCTTGCAGGCGGCGAATGTCGCCGTCGACGGCGCCGATGATCTGGTTGACGCGGTCCTGGAACTGCAGGTTGACGAGCAGGTTTTCGACGTCGGCGCAGATGATGTTTCCCTGGCCGCGCATCTTGTCGGCACTGACCCCGAGCTCGCGCACATGCCCCAGCACGTCCTCGACCACCTGGGTCGACATCTCGATGGCCAGCTTGTCGTCGGTGGCCGCCTGGCTGGCCGCTTCGATCGTGGACTTCATGAGTGCCGCGACATTGACCATGCGCTCGGTGATCTGCTTGCCGGTCTGCGCCGAGGCCTGCGACAGTTGGCGAATTTCCTTGGCGATGACGGCGAAGCCGCGGCCCGTGTCACCGGCATGAGCCGCCTCGATGGCGGCGTTGATCGCCAGCAGGTTGGTCTGCATCGCGATGTGGCCCACGGCGCCTGCCATGGTCTGCAGTTCGGCGGTCACAAGCGACAGGTCGTGCACGCTGGCCATCAGCATGCTCTTGCTGTCCAGGATGCGGGTCATGGCTGAAATCATGGGTTGCAGCTGGCGCTCGCACAGCGTCAGCAGGCTCAGGGTCTGGTTGGCGCCGGCGCCCTCGGCCGCGGCCCCATTGGCGCCCGAGAAGCCCGCCGCTTCGAATTGCTCGGTGATCGACGAGAAGCTCACGGCGAGCTGCGTGATGGCGTCTTCGACCTGGCTCCTGGCCGTGCCGATGTGGTCCAGCCAGACCGGCAAGACCTCGACCAGCAGTGCAGGCAAGGGCTCGCTGCTTGCTCTGCCGGCGTCGGCGTTCGATGCGGGCACTGCATGTGCGGGGTCGGCGGCGCCGGGCTTGCCGGGTTTACCGGCACTGCGCCAGGCGGCCCAGCTTGCGAGGCCGGCCACACCCAGCAGCGAGAGGACTTCCAGCGCGCCGACGCGGTTCAGCAAGGGCAAACCTGCCAAAGCCGAAGCCAGCGCCACCGGCGTGCCCGCGCGCAGACGGTCGGCCCAGACCGGGGACGTCAGCGACATCTGACTGGGTTGGGGATGCAGGGTGGTTCTCATGACATGGCGGCCGTGAAGTCGGCTGAAATGCGGGCCATCAGCGGCGGCATCTTCTCCACGATGAGCTGCGCGTCGCCGAGCGTTCCGCCTCTGCGAAAACCCTCGAGTGACTCGCACAGGCTGGCCAGCCCAAGAGCCCCGACCAGGCGCGCAGACGACTTCATGCGGTGGCCCAACTCGGCCAGCGTCGACAGGTTGCCCTGCCCGAGCGCCGCTTCGAGTTCGGCCATCGACCCGGGCATGGTCTGGACAAACAAGGCACCGTAGCGGCGGGCCTTCTGCAGATCACCGTCGACCTGCTGCGACAGGATCGACAGGTCGATGATGTTCGGGTCGCCCGCGGGCAGCCCGACGGCGGGTGCGGGTGCGGCAGCTTGCGCACCGCCGCCGGCCGGCACGCTGGCGGCGCGAGGCGCCAAGCATCGGGTCAGCGCGGCATACAGGCGCGCGGGCAGGACGGGTTTGGTCAGGAAGTCGTTCATGCCCGCCTCGAGACAGCGTGCGCCGTCTTCACTGCGCGCATTGGCGGTCATCGCCAGCACGGGCAGGTCGGCAAACAGGGGGTTCTGACGGATCAGCCGTGTGGCTTGCAGGCCGTCCATCACGGGCATCTGTATGTCCATCAGGACGGCGTCGAAGCGTTCCGCTTGCAGACACGTCAGCGCCTCCTGGCCGTGGTTGGCGATGACCACCGTGGCACCCACGGCCTCGATCAGGCC
>JANPMR010000089.1:0-8438 GCA_031427055.1 Rubrivivax sp. | reverse complement strand
CCTGGGACGAGCCCCTTGCCGCCGCCGTCAAGCCGCTGCTGCAGGCGCTGGTGCAGACCTTGATCGACTGGCGGCCAGCGGCATGACCGCCCTGCTCTGGGCCCCGCAGGCCTGGATCGCCGGCCGCTGGCAGGACGCCGTGCTGATGCGCGCCGATGCCGACGGGCGCTGGGCCGAAGTCACCGCGGGCGTGGCCGCGCCGCCGCAGGCCACCGTGCTGCCCGGCCCGGTGCTGCCCGGCATGGTCGACGCCCACAGCCACGCCTTCCAGCGCGCCTTTGTCGGCCTGGCCGAGCGGCGTACGTCCGAGCACGACGACTTCTGGTCCTGGCGCGACCGCATGTACGGCGTGGCGCTGCGCATCACGCCGGCGCAACTGCGCGCCGTGGCCGTGCAGCTTTACACCGAGCTGTTGGCCGGCGGCTACACGCAGGTCTGCGAATTTCACTACCTGCACCACGCCGAAGATGGCAGCCGCTACGCCGACCCACTGGCCATGAGCCGCGCCCTGGCCGAGGCCGCGGTCGAAGTCGGCATCGGCCTGACGCTGCTGCCGGTGCTGTACGAGCGCGCGGGCTTCACGCAGCCGGCACTGCGGCCAGACCAGCGCCGGTTTGCCACCGATGTCGATCACGTGCTGGCGCTGCGCGACGGCGTGCGCGCGCTGGGCCTGCTCGAGGTCACGGCCGGTGTCGCCATTCACTCACTGCGCGCCGCGGCACCGTCGTCGATCCGCAAGCTGATGGATCGCCTGCAAGGCGACGCCGCACCCATCCACATCCACATCGCCGAGCAGACCGGCGAGGTCGACGATTGCCTGGCCGCCACCGGCGCGCGGCCCATCGAATGGCTGGCGCGAGAGTTCGCGCTCGACGCGCGCTGGCAGCTTGTGCACGCCACCCACGCCACGCCAGCCGAAATCGACGCCGTGGCCGCCAGCGGCGCCGGCATGGTCATCTGCCCATCGACCGAGGCCAACCTGGGCGACGGCCTGTGCGACCTGCCGCGCTGGCTGGCCAGCGGCACGCCGCTGTCGGTGGGCAGCGACAGCCAGGTCGGCCGCCAATGGCCCGAAGAGCTGCGCTGGCTGGAGTATGGGCAGCGGCTGCATCTTCGGCAGCGCAATGTCGCGGCCGATCCAGCCCTTGCCGATGGCGCCACAGCGGCGCGCCTGTTCGATCGCATGCAGGGTGGCGGCGCGGCCGCGGCTGGCTTTGCGCGCTGGGGCCTGCAGATGGGCGCGCGCGCCGACTTGCTGGTGGTCGACCCGCTGGCCGAGGGCCTGGCCGGCACGCCCGCATCGCATGTGCTGGATGGGCTGATGTTTGGCGGCGGCGCAGGTGGCTTCGCCGAGGTCTGGGTGGCCGGGCGGCGTGTGCTGGCGCCGGGTGCCGACACGTTGGCAGCGGGTCGTCGTGCGGCGTTTGCGGCCACGCTGGCGGGGCTGGCCGGGCCCGCGGGCGGCTGACTGCCCTGACCGCCTGCGACCCGCCTTCAGCGCCCGCGCAAGAACAGCCCGTCCAACTCCTTCATCGTCACTTGCCGCCAGGTGGGCCGGCCGTGATTGCAGGTGTCGGCGCGCTCGGTGGCTTCCATCTCGCGCAGCAGCCCGTTCATCTCTTCGATCGTGAGGCGCCGGTTGGCGCGCACGGCGCCGTGGCAGGCCATGGTGGCCAGGATGTCGTCGCGCGCGCGCTGCAGCACGCCGCGTGCGCCGCCGCTGTCGGGCTGGGCCAGCTCGGCCAGCACCGAGCGCGTCAGCTCGGGCAGGTCGGCGTCGGGCAGCGCCGCCGGGCGGCTGCGCACGGCCAGCGTGCCGGCGGCCAGTGGCGCCACGTCCAGGCCCAGTTGCAGCAGCGTGGCTTGCTCGGTCTCGGCCAGTGCCATCTCGGCCGGCGTGGCGGCAAAGCTCACCGCGATGAGCAGCGGCTGCGCCGGCAGCGCCGCAGTGGCGTCGGCGGCGCGCTTGAGGCGCTCGTAGACGATGCGCTCGTGCGCCGCGTGCATGTCGACGACGACCAGGCCCTGCGCGTTTTCGGCCAGCACGTAGACACCGCCGATCTGCGCCACCGCGCGGCCCAGCGGCCAGGCGGGTTGATCGGCGGAGGCAGGCGCGCCCGAGGCCGGCGCACGCAGCGCCGCCCAGGCGGCAAGGCCACCGCTGCCCTGCGGCGTGCGCCAGGGCTCGGGCGGCGGCGATGCGCCCCACGGCGCGGGCCGCTCGTGCACGGCCGGCGCGGATTCAGCCAGGTCCAACGCCGGTTGCCACGCCGACAGCGGCGGTATAAAGCCCGGCGCCGACGGCTCGGCCGCGGCAGATGAGGGCGCGGCCGCGGCCGCACGCGTCGGCGCCAGCGCGTCCTGCACCGCGTGCAGCACCGCCTGGTGCACGGCGCGGCCATCGCGAAAGCGCACCTCGGCCTTGGCCGGGTGCACGTTGACGTCCACCAGCTCGGCCGCGATGGCCAAAAACAGCGCGTAGGCCGGCTGCCGGCTGCCGTGCAGTTGGTCTTCGTAAGCGGCGCGCACGGCGTGGGCGATGAGCCGGTCGCGCACGAAGCGGCCGTTGACGAACAGGTACTGCAGGTCGCCGCGCGAGCGCGACGCCTCGGGCTGGCCGATGCGGCCCATCAGCCGCAGCGGGCCGCGCTCGACCCGCAGTTCGCGGCTGGCGGCCACGAAGTCGGCGCCCAGCACATCGGCCCAGCGCTGCTGCGGAGCGAGGGCCGGTGCCGCACGCCACTGCGCTGCCAAGCGGCCTTCGTGCCAGACCGCAAAGCCCACATCCGGCCGCGCCAGCGCATGGCGGCGCACGGCCTCGACCGCATGCGACAGCTCGGTGGCATCGCTCTTCAGAAACTTGCGCCGCGCCGGCGTGCTGAAGAACAGCTCCTGCACGTCCACCGTGGTGCCTTGCGCGCGCGCCGCGGCGGCCAGTTCGCCGCTGCGCGCCTGCAGGCGCCAGGCATGCGCTGCGCTTGCGGTGCGACTGGTCAGCGACAACTCGGCCACCGACGCGATGGCCGCCAGCGCTTCGCCCCGAAAGCCCATCGTGGCCACCGATTCAAGGTCCGCCAGCGAGCCGATCTTGCTGGTGGCGTGGCGCCGCAGCGCCAGCACCAGTTCGTCACGATCGATGCCCGCGCCGTCGTCTTCGACCGTGATGCCGCGCACGCCGCCGCCGGCCAGGCGCACCACGATCTGCGTCGCGCCGGCGTCCAGCGCGTTGTCCACCAGCTCGCGCACGGCGGCGGCGGGGCGGTCGATGACTTCGCCGGCGGCGATCTGGCTGATCAGCTCGTCGGGCAGCTCGCGGATGTGGCGCCGGCCGGCCTGCGCGGGCGGCTGGGGCGCCGTCGGCACGGTGTTCATGCGCGGCATTGTAGGAGGCGGTCCGGCGGCACTTTGACAGGCGGCACTTTGCGCACCCAAGCCCTTGTCGAGGCGCCGCCGGTGTGTAGAACAAGCCCGATTTCGCCGGGCCTTTCGCGGCCGCGATCACAAGCTTGCTTGTCAAAATTTCGCGGCATCTGCCGAAAACCGCATGACCCACCGCCTTTACGGGTGCCGTCTCTGTTGTTGTGATTCGTAGCTGAGCATTCAACACAACAACCCGAGTCAACCGATGGACATGCTCAAGAATCTAAGGATCGGCACCCGTCTGGGCGCGGCCTTTGCCACCCTGCTGGTACTGATGGTGGTTATCGCCGTGGTCGGCTTGACAGGCGTCAACCGCATCGGCGCGGCACTGGAATCCACCTTCGACGACCGCGTGGTGCCCCTGTCCCAGCTTGGCGAGTTGAGCCGGCTGCTCAACCGCAACCGCGTGCTGGTGATGGACATGATGGCGCGGCCGGCGCCGGCCAACATCGAGCGGCGCAACACCGAGCTCAATGCCAACGTCGAGAAGGGCGCGAAGCTGATCAAGGCCTACATGGCCACGAAGCTGACACCCGAGGAGGCCAAGCTCGCTGCCGAGTACGTTGCCGCCCGCACGGCGTTTTTTACCGAAGGCGTGATGCCGACCCGTGACGCCCTGGTCGCCGGCAAGCCCGAAGACGCCGAAAAGCTCTACAAGGACAAGCTCTCGCCCTTGGCTCCGGCCGCCGAGAAGGCGCTCGCCGCGCTCGTCGAGTTGCAAGTCCGAGAGGCCGCGATCGATGTCAAAGCCGGGCACGAGATGCAAGACACCTTGCTTGCGGTGTCGGTCGGCATCACCTTGCTGGGGCTGGCGCTCGGGGGCCTCTTGGCCTGGGGCATCACGCGGTCCATCACCGCGCCGGTATTGCAGGCGGTGAAGGTAGCCGAGACCGTGGCGGCGGGCGACCTGACCACGCGCATCGACATCCGCGGCAACGACGAGATCGCGCAGCTGCTCACCGCGCTGATGAAGATGACCGACAACCTGACGCAGATCGTCGGCCAGGTGCGCCAGAGCTCCGACTCCATCGCTACCGGCTCGGCCGAGATCGCCAGCGGCAATGCCGATTTGTCGCAGCGCACCGAGACCCAGGCATCGAACCTGGAAGAAACCGCGGCGTCGATGGAAGAGATGAACGCCACCGTGCGCCAGAACGCCGACACCGCGCGCCAGGCCACGCAACTGGCCACCAGCGCCAGCGCCGCGGCCGTCAAGGGCGGCGGCGTGGTGGGGCAGGTGGTGGCGACGATGAACGACATCACCACCAGCAGCCGCAAGATCGCCGACATCATCGGCACCATCGACGGCATTGCCTTCCAGACCAACATCCTGGCCCTGAACGCGGCGGTAGAAGCGGCGCGCGCCGGCGAGCAGGGCCGCGGCTTTGCGGTGGTGGCCAGCGAGGTGCGCAGTCTGGCCCAGCGCAGTGCCGAAGCTGCACGCGAAATCAAGAGCTTGATTGGTGCCAGTGCCGACAAGGTCGAGGCCGGCTCGCGGCTGGTGGGCGCGGCCGGCGAGTCGATGGCCGACATCGTGGCCCAGGTCAAGCGCGTGTCAGACCTGATCGGCGAGATGGACGCCGCCACGCGTGAGCAGACGCAGGGCATCGGCCAGGTCAGCGAAGCCGTGAACCAGCTCGACCAGGTGACGCAGCAGAACGCGGCGCTGGTGGAAGAATCCGCCGCCGCGGCCGAGAGCCTGCGTCAGCAGGCCGCGCGTCTGGCCGAAGTGGTGGGCGTGTTCAAGCTGCGCGGCTGAGCGCGCGCCAGGCGGGTGCAGCCCGGGTGGCAAACTGACGCGATGCGAAACACACCGTCGAGCGATGCCTGAGCCGCTGCCGCTGGCCGGCGTGCGCGTCGTCGAGTTCACGCACATGGTGATGGGCCCCACCTGCGGCATGATCCTGGCCGACCTGGGCGCCGAGGTCATCAAGGTCGAGCCCCTTGCAGGCGACAGCACGCGCCGTCTGCTGGGCAGCGGTGCCGGCTTCTTCGCGATGTTCAACCGCAACAAGTTGAGCATCGCGGTGGACGTGAAAGACCCGCGCGGGCTGGAGGTGGTGCTCAAGCTGGTGGCCGGCGCCGATATCTTCAGCGAGAACTTCAAGGGCGGCACGATGGACAAGCTGGGCCTCGGTGCGGCGGCGCTGCGCAGCCTCAACCCACGCCTCGTCTACGTCTCGCACAAGGGCTTCTTGCCCGGCCCTTACGAGCACCGCACTGCCCTGGACGAAGTCGTGCAGATGATGGGCGGCCTGGCCTACATGACCGGCCCCGAGGGCCGGCCGCTGCGCGCCGGCAGCAGCGTCAACGACATCATGGGCGGCATGTTCGGCGCCATCGGGGCGCTGGCCGCCTTGCAGCAGCGCGACCGTGCCGCGGGCGGCAGCGGCCGCGGCGCCGAGGTGAACAGCGCGCTGTTCGAGAACAACGTCTTCCTGGTGGCGCAGCACATGCTGCAGTTTGCCGTCACCGGCCAGCCCGCCGCGCCCATGCCCAGCCGCATCAGCGCCTGGGCCGTCTACGACGTGTTCACGGTGGCGGGCGGCGAGCAGATCTTCCTGGCTGCCGTCAGCGACACGCAATGGGCGCTGATGTGCGAGGAGTTTGACCTGGCAGAGCTGCGCGCCGACACCCGGCTGGTCAGCAACAACGACCGCGTGCGCGAGCGCGACTGGATGCTGCCGCTGCTGCGCGAGCGTTTCGCGCCGCTACCTGCGGCCGAACTGGCGGCGCGCTTCGAGAAAAACGGCCTGCCCTACGCGCCCATCACGCGACCGCAAGACCTGTTCGACGATCCGCACCTGCTGGCAACGGGTGGCCTCGCGCCGGTCACCGTGCCGGCTGACGCCAGCGGCGCCGGGCATGCGGTGGACACGCGCATGCCCTTGCTGCCCTTGTCGATCGACGGCGAACGCCTGCCGGTGCGCCGTGCGCCGCCCGCGCTGGGCGAGCACGGCATCGAACTGATGCGCGGCCTGGGATACAGCGCCGAGCAGGTCGCCGAACTTCAGGCCGCGGGCGTGCTGGCGGCAGGCTGACGCCCGACGTCCTCAGGCCACCGCGTGCTTTCGTGCCACCCAGAACGTGGCACCTTCGGGCCCGTATCGCTCGGCATGCGGGGCGCCATGTTCGAGCTCGAATCGGTCACCGGCACGCAAATGCGCCGTGGCGCCGCCGGCGACCAGCGCCACCTCGCCGGCCACGACGCGCGCGCTGACCGCGAAGGGGTGCGTGTGGGTGTCGATGACAAGGCCGGGTGCCCAGTCACGGACCAGCACCTCGTCGAAGCCGGCGGCCAGTGATTCGGCCTCGAAGGTCTGATAGGCGGCGTCGGTCATGGGGGTCTCCTCGGGTTGGCGCGAAGCCACCCTAACACGGGTCACCCCGCAGATGAGGGGGTGACCTCGATCAAGGGGCCGCAGCGCTTCCCTTGCGGGCCGCTCGGTGTTCCACTGCGACTTCTTCGCCCCGGCCCGGGTAGGGCCATGTATCAAGGAGACAAACCATGAGCAGAAGCCTTCGGAGTTTGCGTGTGCTGTTGGCCTTGGCGGCGGGCCTTGGGCCCGTGACGGTTGCTCACGCAACGCAGTTCAGCTACCTCGACGCCGCCTACCAGCAGGAGATCTACAACGGCCCTCTTGTGGGCGGGCCCGGCATGGCCTGGACGAGCAGCGGCAACCTCCTCACACGCAACGGCAGCCAGTTGCTCGAGTACTCGCCGACGACTGACAGCGCCTACCTGAGCACCGGCATCCATTCGGTGATCGCCACGCACAACATCGCCGGCATGCTGTTCAGCAATTCCTACGGCATGGTCAACGGCCACGACGGCTACATCTATGCCACCACCGGCACCGGCCTGCAGCGCATCGACCCCACGACCTGGACGGTGACGACACCCGGCGCGGACCTGCCCGGATCGACCGTGAGCTCGGGCTACACCTGGGGCATCACCGTGCTGCCCAACGGCAAGATCGTGTACATCGCCGGTGCCTCGACCAACCTGGTCTACGTCTACGACCCGGTGCTGCAGACCAATGCCCTCATCTACACCGCGCCGACGCTGATCGACGACATCGAAGCCAGCCCGACCGGCGAGATCGCGCTCGCCGCGCAGGGCAACAACAGCATCATCATCATCACGGACACCGGCAGCGTGCTGACCACCGTGAACGGCAGCACCGCCAACAACACCGCTGGCAGCAACTATGCCGACGGCCTGGCATTCGGCTGGGGCACGGCCGCGACCAAGCTCTTCAGCAACGACAACCAGGGCACGATCACCGAGTACGACTTCAATGTCGGCTACACCACGCTGCTGTCCTCGCAGACCATCGCCAGCGGCGGCTCCTACGGCGACCTCGCGGCGGTGGGGCCGGACTGCTCGCTCTACGTGAGCCAGTTCTACAACGGCGGCTACAACGGCTCGGCCTTGTTCGGCACCAACTGGAACGCTGGCACGAACAACGACCCGTCGATCGTGCGCATCTCGGCCAAGGACGGCTCCTGCGCCTTCTCTACCAGCGGCGGCAACCCCACCCCGGTGGCCGAGCCCGGCGGCGTGCCCCTGCTGGCAGCCGGCCTGGCGTTGCTGGCGATGAACAGGCGCCGGCGCGCTGTCGCCACGGCGACAGCAGGGATAGCCCACCTGTCCATTCCGCGCCGCTTGCAATAGGGTGCCTGGCGGCTCCGCACAAGCGGCGCTGCTCATCCGGCGCCGGCCCGGACCGGTTCGACGACACACCCAAGTTGAGACACACATGAAGAGACTATTGACAGGGCTGTCGGCCCTCACTCTCGCTGTTGCACAAGCCTTTGCCGCAGCGCCGCCCGCCTATTTCGTCGATGAAACGAAGTTGCCCTTCACCTCGCTGCCGGCCTGCCGGCGCAGCAACTCTGGGGCGTGCACAACGGCGCAGGCTACCGGGTAGAGGTACCCGCCAACTGGAACGGCAAGCTCGTGCTTTGGGCACACGGTTATCGCGGCACGGGCCCGGAGCTGACGGTGGACAACC
>JANPMR010000088.1:0-5572 GCA_031427055.1 Rubrivivax sp. | reverse complement strand
CCGACAACGATGCGCCCGGCGTTGGGCTGCTCCAGCAGGTTCAGGCAACGCAAGAACGTGCTCTTGCCCGAGCCGCTGGCGCCGATCATCGAGATCACATCGCCCTGGCGCGCGCGCACGCTGACGCCGCGCAGCACCTCGATGCTGCCGAAGCGCTTGACGATGTCTTCGGCCTGCAGCAGCCAGGCTTGGGGGCTCTGTGCCATCACGCGCTCAAGAGTTTGCCGGTGCGCGCCAGCGTCGTGCCGGCGATCTTGGCCAGGCGCTTGCCCGGCGTGGCCCAGCGCGTCGACACGCGGGCGTAGAGCAAGCCGGCCGACTGCGAAAGCACCGCCAACACGGCGCCGGTGTCGGCATCCACTACGTCGGCGATCAGCGCGCCAGCCTCGACGCGGTCGCCCGGCTTGCGGTGGAAGACCACCACGCCCGCCTGCGGCGCCGTCACGGGTTCGGAGCCGGACAGCGGCGTGGGCTCGCACAGCGCCGACGGCAAGGGCGCTGGCGTGCCGCTCAGCACGCCGCGGCGGCGCAGAAACTCGACGATGGCCGCGGCATCGGCCTGCGCAAGATCGTGGTGGGTGTCGCACTCGCCACGCAGTTCGATGGTGGTGCTGAAGCAGCCCAGCGGGATGGGGTGACCGGGAAAGCGCTCCTGCAGCAGCAGCCAGGGCCGGCTGCAGGCCTCGTCGAAGGGCGAGTCGCCCGATTCGGTGGCCAGCAGCACCGCTTGCGCGCCGAGCAGCGTGCCGAGTTCCACCGCCAGTTCGCGCTGCGGCGTGAAGGCGTAGACATGCATGACGGCGTCAGAGTCGCAGTGCAGGTCGAGCACGATGTCGGCGTCGATGGCCTGCTGCAGCAGGCGGTTCTTGAGGTCGTCCACCGGATGGCGCGCGCTCATTGCCGCAGCAGCGTCGCGCAGTGCGGCGCGCACCAGCGCCGCGTTGGCCACCGGGTCGCTGCCCAGCCGGCCCTGCAGGGCATCGCCCGCGGCCACGCTGACATCGGGCACGTTGCGGTTGAAGTTGATGCCGTCGCGCAGGTCAAAGCGGCCTTGGTGCTGGCCCAGCACGTGCTGCGACAGGCCCAGCGGGTTGGCGTAGGGCACCAGCACGACTTCGCCCTGCAACTCGCCACGCGCCTCGGCCTGCGCCAGCAGCACGCGCAGTCCTTGTGCCACCAGCATGGCCGGCACCTCGTCGGCGTGCAACGCGGCCTGAATGGCCACCTTGAGGCCGCTGCCGGCGCGGCCGAAGCGCAGCACCTTGAGGCTGTGGCGGTGGCCCGGCGAGGCGCTGACGAGGTCGATGATGTCGGTTTGCATGGGTCGAAAAACGGCGGGTGAAATTCAGGCGGCGCGCACCGGCACGGCGGCGCTGCGCCGCTCGGTTTGCAGGTGGCGCAAGAAGTGGTGCTCGAGCAGCTTGAAGCCACCGACCATCGTGAAGGTGAGCGCGAAGTAGATGACGGCCGCGGTGCCGAAGGCCTCGGTGGGCAGCAGGTGGTTGGCGTAGACGTCGCGCGCCACGCGCGTCACGTCCACCAGCGTCACGGTGCTCGCGATGGCCGTGGCGTGCATCATGCCCACGACTTCGTTGCTGTACTGCGGCAGCGCGCGGCGCAGCGCGCTGGGCAGCAGGATGCGCGTGTAGAGCTTGCGCCCCGACAGGCCGTAGGCACGCGCTGCCTCCAACTCGCCCGCGGGCGTGGCACGCAGCGCGCCGGCAAAGATCTCGGTGGTGTAGGCCGTGGTGTTGATGGCAAACGCCAGCCAGGCGCAGAACCAGGCCTCGCGCAGCAGCGGCCATGCCGCACTGGCACGCACCCATTCAAACTGCGCCAGGCCGTAGTAGACGATGAACAGTTGCACCAGCAGCGGCGTGCCGCGAAAGACGTAGGTGAAGAACCAGACCGGGTGCGACAGCCAGCGCCGGCTGGACACCCGCGCCACCGCCAGCGGCACGCTCAGCACGAAGCCCGTGGCGACGCTGATGGCCAGCAGGATGAGACACACCTTGAGGCCCTGGGCGAACTCGGGCAGGCTGCCGGCGATGACTTGCCAATCGATCATGCGGTGATCAGAAGTGAAGCGCCTTGACGCCCAGGCTGTAGCGCTTCTCGACACGCGACAGCAACCAGATCGACACGGTGGTGATCGTCAGGTAGATGAGCGCGATGAGCACGAAGAAGGTGAAGGGCTCGCGCGTAGCCGATGCGGCCATGTTGGCCCGGTGCAGCATGTCGTCCAGGCCGATGATCGACACCAGCGCCGTGGCCTTGACCATCACCAGCCAGTTGTTGGCGAAGCCCGGAATGGCGTGGCGCACCATCTGCGGCAGCACGATGCGCCGCAGCACCTGGCCCTTGCTCATGCCGAAGGCTTGTGCCGCTTCGGCCTGGCCGCGCGGGATGGCCAGAATGGCGCCGCGGAAGGTCTCGGTGAGGTAAGCGCCGAAGATGAAGCCGATGGTCAGCACACCGGCCGCGAAAGGCGGCACGTCGATGTAGCCCCAGCCCTGAGACTCGGCCACGCTGTTGAGCAGGATCTGCCCGCCGTAGAAGATGAACAGCATCAGCACCAGTTCCGGCAGGCCGCGGATCACCGTGGTGTAGACATCGGCCATGACCCTCGCTGCGCGCGACCGCGACAGCTTGGCCACCGCGCCGATCAGGCCGAACACGCAGGCCACCGCCAGCGAGGCCGCGGCGACGCCGAGCGTGAGGCCCAGGCCGCCAAAGATCGCCGGCAGGTAACCGTGAAACATGGTGCCGCTGCGCCCGCGCTGGGTCAGTTGGCGCCGGAGACGTCGAAGTCGAAGTAGCTGTCGGCCAGCTTCTTGTAACTGCCATCGGCGCGGATGCCCTTTAGCGCCGCGTTGACCTTCTCGCGCAGCGCCGTCTCACCCTTGCGAAACGCGATGCCCACGCCACCGCCGCCGCCGTCGAGCCGCACGGTGGGACCGACTTGCGCGAAGCCCTTGCCTTCGGGCTTCTTGAGGAAGGCCTCGCTGGAGACCACCGACGAGCCGATGCCGATGTCGCCGCGGCCGGCCGCAAGCTCCATGTAGACGTCGGTCTCCTTGTTGACCAGCAGGACCTCGCTGTCCTTGTAGTTGTCGGCCACGTACTTGGCGCGCGGGCTGTTGCGCAGCACGATGATCTTCTTGCCCTTGAGCGAGGCCGCCGTGGCGTCCTTGAAGGCGCCGGCCTTGGCCACCCAGCGCGACGGCACGTCGTAATAGGGGTCGCTGAACTCGGCGGCCTTCTTGCGCTCTTCGGTGATCGTCATCGAGGCCACGATCATGTCGAACTTCTTGGCGTTGAGCGCCGGCATCATGCCGTCCCACTCCTGCTGCACCAGCGTGCACTCGGCGCCGAGCTTGGCGCAAACGGCCAGCGCAATGTCGATGTCGAAGCCCGAGAGCTTGCCGTCGGCGCCCATCTTCGAGAACGGCGGGTAGTTGCCCTCGACACCGACGCGGACCTTCTTCCAATCGGGTGCCTGCGCGTGCGCGCCGGAGATCAAGCTGAGGGCGGCTGCGGCAACGGCGGCCAGGATGAGGCGACGGGTGGACATGCGGGGCTCCATGGCAAAGGGCTTGCGCCCGACGTCGCAGGTTTTACCCGCAGCGGGCACCCCAACGCGAGAGGGTTGGCCGCCGGACGTCGGAGTTCGGCAAGTCGATGTCGCTTGACCGGCGTCGGGCGAGCACGGCCAGATGGATTCAGACCGCCAGCAGATGCGTGCGGTAGTGGATCAGCTCGTCGATCGACTCGTGGATGTCGGCCAGCGCGGTGTGCGCCTGCGCCTTCTTGAAGCCTTCCATGGCGGCGGGCTTCCAGCGCCGCGCCAGCTCTTTGAGCGTGCTGACGTCGAGGTTTCGGTAGTGGAAGAAGGCCTCCAGCGCCGGCATCGTGCGGGCCATGAAACGGCGGTCCTGGCAGATGCTGTTGCCGCACATGGGGCTCTTGCCCTTGGGCACGTACTGTTTGAGGAAGGCGATGAGCTGCTCTTGTGCCGCGGCCTCATCCACGGTGGAGGCACGCACGCGCGCGGTGAGGCCGCTGCGGCCGTGGGTGCCGGTGTTCCAGGCGTCCATGCCGGCCAGCACCGCATCGCTCTGGTGCACCGCGAACACCGGGCCTTCGACGCGCACGGTCAGCATGGGGTCGGTGACGACGACCGCAAGCTCGATGATGCGGTCGCTCTCGGGCAGCAGGCCGGTCATTTCAAGGTCGATCCAGATCAGGTTCTGATCGCTCGAAGCAAGTACGGTGTCGGTCATGTGGTGAAGCCCGTGGCAAAGGCTTTGATTCTCGCCCAAGCCTACACTCGCGCCCCATGCAAAGCTTCGTTTTCACCGCGGTGTTCGCCGCTGCCGTGCTGCTGTCGCTGGGCGTGCAGCTTTGGCTGGCAACGCGGCAGATGCGGCATGTCGCCGCCCATCGCGCGCAGGTTCCGGCTGCGTTTGCGGGCGTCGTCACGCTCGCCGCACACCAGAAGGCGGCCGATTACACGCTGGCACGCGGCCGCTTCGGCCTGTTCACGTCGGCTATCGCCAGCGCGGTGCTGCTGGGCTGGACGCTGCTCGGCGGCCTTGACGCGCTCAACATCGTGCTGCGTGATGCGCTGCCGGCCGCGTGGGGACCGCTGGCCTACCAGTTGGCGCTACTGACCGCCTTCGCTCTCATCAGTTCGCTGATCGAACTGCCGATGGACGCCTACAGCACCTTTCGCATCGAGCAGCAGTTCGGCTTCAACCGCATGACGCTGCGGTTTTGGTTGCTGGACATGCTCAAGGGCGCGGCCGTCGGCACGCTCGTCGGGCTGCCACTGGCGGCGCTCATCTTGTGGATCATGGGTGCCTCGGGCGGCCTGTGGTGGCTGTGGGCCTGGCTGGCCTGGGTGGCCTTCAATCTGGTGCTGCTGGTGCTCTACCCGACGGTCATCGCGCCGCTGTTCAACAAGTTCGAGCCGCTGGCCGACGAGACGCTCAAGGCCCGCGTGCAGGCGTTGATGCAGCGCTGCGGCTTTGCCGCCAAGGGCCTGTTCGTGATGGACGGCAGCCGGCGCTCGGCCCACGCCAATGCCTACTTCACGGGCCTGGGCGCGGCCAAGCGGGTGGTCTTCTTCGACACGCTGCTGCAGCGACTTTCGCCCGGCGAGGTCGAGGCGGTGCTGGCGCACGAGCTCGGGCACTTTCGTCATCGCCACGTGCAGCAGCGCATGCTGGGCATCTTCGGCATCAGCCTGGCCGCGCTGGCGCTGCTGGGCTGGCTGGCGGGCAACGGCGCCTTCTATGCCGGCCTGGGCGTGGCACCCAATCTCGACGCGCCCAACGACGCGCTGGCGCTGTTGCTCTTCTTGCTGGCACTGCCATCCTTTGCGCTCTTTGTGTCGCCGCTGTTGGCACAGGTGTCGCGCCGCCAGGAATTCGAGGCCGACGCCTATGCCTGCGCGCAGGCCAATGGCGGCGATCTGGCCAACGCACTGCTCAAGCTGCACGAGGACAACGCCGCCACGCTGACGCCCGACCCGCTGTTCGTGCGCTTCTACTACTCGCACCCGCCGGCG
>JANPMR010000087.1:0-6018 GCA_031427055.1 Rubrivivax sp. | reverse complement strand
CGATCACCCAGCGCGTCCAGCAACTGCGCCGCCAGCGCGCCGCTGCCAGCGCCGAACTCGAAGATCTCGTCGGCAGCGCTCGCATCCAGCGCCTGCGCCACCTGCCGCGCCAGCGTCTGGCCGAACAGTGGCGAGAGCTCGGGCGCGGTGACGAAGTCGCTGCCCGAAGACGGCATCTGTCCGAAGACCTGCGTGCCGCGCGCGTAATAGCCCAGGCCGGGCTCGTACAGCGCGATGGCCATGAAGCGGTCGAAGGGCAGCCAGCCGCCGGCCTCGCCGATGGCCTGGAGCAGGCGCGTGTGGAGTCGCGCCGATAAACTCTCGGGCCCCGTGGATTGCATCGGGGACATTCTAGGTAGCCGTATGCCCCAAGCCCCTGTCGTGCTCGTCACCGGCGCTGCCCAGCGCATCGGGCGCGTCATCGCGTGCGAGTTGGCCGGCAAGGGCTGGCACGTGGCGGTGCACTACCGCGGCTCGGCGGCGGCGGCGGCCGAGACGGTGGCCCTCATCGAAGCGGCTGGCGGCGATGCCCGCGTGTTCGCCGCCGATCTGGCCGACGAGGCGGCCTGCGAGGCCTTGGTGCCTGCGGTGTGCGCAGCCTTCGGCCGCATCGACGCCGTCGTCAACAACGCCTCGCACTTCGAGTACGACGAGATCGCCAGCTTCAGCGTCGCCACGATGGAGCGCGCCTGGCGCGCCAACACCGCACCGGCCATCATCCTGGCGCGCGCGCTGCACCGTGCCGTCGGCGATGGCAGCGGCGCGGTCGTCAACCTGCTCGACCAGAAGCTGTGGAATCCCAACCCTGACTACCTGAGCTACAGCCTGAGCAAGGCCGCGCTCGAGGCCGCCACGACGATGCTGGCGCAGGCGCTGGCGCCGCGCCTGCGTGTGTGCGGCGTGGCGCCGGGCGTGACCCTGCTGTCGGGCGAGATGAGCGCGGCCGAATTCGCCGCCTCGCATCGCATGACGCCGCTGGCACGCGGCTCCACGCCCGAGGACGTGGCGCGCGCCGTGCGCTTCCTGCTCGAATCCCCCGCCATCACCGGCACCACACTGCTGGTGGATGGTGGCCAGCACCTGCAAGCGCAGGCGCGCGACGTCATGTTCCTGGCGCGCCAGACGAAAGAAGACAACTGATGCAAAGCCTGCTCAACCACCCGCGCCTGATGGACTGCCGGCGCCTGTTTTTGCGCGACTACGAGGTCTGGATCAACATTGGCGTGCACGACTTCGAGAAGAAGGGCGAGCAGCGTGTCGTCATCAATGTCGACCTCTACGTGCCGATGGCGCTGTCCACGCCCAAGGCCGACAAGCTCGACGAGGTGGTGGACTACGACTTCATCCGCCGCAGCGTGATGGGGCGCGTGGCGCAGGGCCACATCCACCTGCAGGAAACGCTGGTCGACGACCTGCTCAAGCTGATGCTGGCGCACCCACGCGTGCGCGCGGCCATGGTCTCGACCGCCAAGCCCGACGTCTACCCCGACTGCGACGCCGTGGGCGTCGAAGTCTTCGGTCTGAAAGACGAATGACATGAACTCGCCGCTCGACTTCCACCCCGTCAAGAAGGCCGCCGTCGCGGTGCAAAAGCTCAGCAAGCGCCTGCACCGCCAGGTGGGCCAGGCCCTAGGCGACTTCAACATGATCGAAGCCGGCGACAAGGTGATGGTGTGCCTGTCGGGCGGCAAGGACAGCTACGCCATGCTCGACATCTTGCTGGGCTTGCGCGAGCGTGCGCCGAAGGCCTTCGAGATCGTTGCCGTCAACCTCGACCAGAAGCAGCCGGGATTCCCGGCCGACGTGCTGCCGGCCTATCTCAAGAGCCGCGGCGTGGCCTTTCACATCGAGGAACAGGACACCTACTCGATCGTCAAGCACATCATCCCCGAGGGCAAGACGATGTGCAGCTTGTGCTCGCGGCTGCGACGCGGCATCCTGTACCGCGTGGCGGGTGAGCTGGGTGCCACCAAGATCGCGCTGGGCCACCACCGCGACGACATGGTGGTGACGATGCTGATGAACATGTTCTTCGGCAGCCGCCTCAAGGGCATGCCGGCCAAATTGGTGAGCGACGATGGCAAGAACGTCGTCATCCGGCCGCTGGCCTACGTGGCCGAGTCCGACCTCGAAAAGTGGGCCACGCACCGGCAGTTTCCGATCATTCCCTGCACCTTGTGCGGCAGTCAGGACAATCTGCAGCGCGTGCAGGTCAAGAAGATGATCCACGAGTGGGAGCGCCAGTACCCGGGCCGCATCGACAACATGTTCACCGCGATGGGCAACGTCACGCTGTCTCATTTGCTGGACCGGAACCTCTACCCCTTCGACGCGCTCAAAGCCACGGGGATGCCCGATGCCGCGGGGGACATCGCCTTCGACGACGAGCCCTGCGCGCCGCCGTCCAACACGGTGCGGCTGCACCCGGCGCCATCGCGGCAGTCAGACGACACGGAGGACTGAACCATGAAGCGAGCCTTGACCCTTTTGCTGCTGGGCGCGAGCCTGTTGCTCGGCGGCTGCGCGGCGCTGCGCGCGGTGCCCAGCGAAGTCAGCTCGTTCGGCGAGTGGCCGGCCGATCGCAAGCCCGGCAGTTACGCCTTTGAGCGGCTGCCGTCGCAGCAGGCCCGCGCGGCCGAAGCCGACGAGATGGAGGCCGCGGCCCGTGGCGCGCTGGCCAAGGCCGGCTTCACCGTGGCGGCGCCGGGCACGCAGCCTGACGTGCTGGTGCAGGTCGGCGCGCAGAGCGGCCGTGCCAGCCTCGGCCCCTGGAATGACGCGCTGTGGTGGCGCGGCGGTTTCGGCTTCTACCGCGCTCACCCGTGGATCGGCCCGCGTTGGGCACTGGGTGTTCAGTACGACACGCTGCGCTACGAGCGCGAAGTGGCGCTGCTCTTGCGCGACCGCGCCAGCGGCAAGCCCTTGTTCGAGGCGCGCGCCAGCAACGAAGGCGCCACGGCACAAGCCGGCGCGGCCACGCTGGCGGCGATGTTCGAAGCCGCGCTGGTGGACTTTCCGCGCCTGGGCATCAACCCGCGCCGCGTGGTCGTGAGCCTGCCCGAGTGATGTGCCTGAGTGATGTGCCCGAGTGACACCCGCGAGTGATAGCCACCGGCGCTACGCCGCAGCCACCGCCAGCATCACCGCATAGGCCTTGAACACGGCGCTGGCACTCTGGCCCACTGCCAGCGCCAGTGCGGAGACGGCATCGTTCGTCACGCTGGCCGTCACCACCGCGCCGCCCGGCAGCGTCAGGCCCACCAGCGACGACACGGCTCCGCGCTCTATCCGCGAGATGCTGCCCGCCAGCTGATTGCGCGCCGACAGTCGGTAGCCTGCAAATTCGGTCACCAGCACGACGGCCGACGACTTGACGAGCGCGATCGCCTCCTGGCCCTTCTTGAGCTTGAGCGACTTGGCGGCCGCGGCCGTCAGCGTGGCGGTGATCTCTTGCCCGCCGGGCAAGCGCAGCGTGGCCTCGGCCGACACCGGGCCCACGGTGACGGCGCTCAAGGTGCCGGCAAACTGGTTGCGTGCGCTGGTCTTCATGGCCAATCTCCTCAGGGTGCCGGCGATGGCCGGCTGTTGCATGAGCCAGGCGTCGTGCTCGCTCAGAAATTGCTGGTGGGCCTGCTGCAGATGCCGCCACACCGACAGCAGCGCCAGCGCGGCTTCGGTCAGGCGCGCACCGCCACCGCGGCGGCCGCCAATGGCGGTTTCGAGCAGCGGCGCGTGGGCCAGGTTGGTAGCCGTTTCGAGCACCAGCCAGGCGCCCTTGTAGCTGTAGCCCGCCACGCGCGACGCCTGGCTGATCGAACCGGTATCGGCCACGCCTTGCAGCAGGGCGAAGAAGCGCGCGTCGAGCCGGCCGGCCAGGGTAAGTTGACCGCCGAGCAGCGCGGTGTCAGGCATCGGCCGCCCTGGTCAGCAGGCGACGCAGCAGCGGTTCTTGCGGGCGAGGCGCGCGAGCGCCTTCGGGTGCGATGTCCGCTCGCACGGCCTCGCGGCTGGTGGCGGCGTCGAGGTCGACCTTGCGCACGACACGGCCGCCGTCGAGCAGCAGCGCCACGTTGGCCAGCGCCAGCACGTCGTCGATGTCGTGCGTGATCATGACCACCGGGATGCCCCAGCGCGCGCGCACGGCGGCGAGCTCGTCGCGCAGTTGCTGGCGCAGCATGGGGTTGAGCGCGGCGAAGGGCTCGTCGAGCAACAGCGCCTGTGGCCGGCAGGCCAGCGCGCGCGCCAGCGCCACGCGCTGCTGCTGGCCGCCCGACAGCGTGGCCGGCCGGCTGGCCGCGAACGCGGCCAGACCGAAGGCATCGAGCAGCGCGTCGACATGGCCGGCGTCGGCGCTGGACAGGCGTTGCCACCACGAGGTCAGCCCGAAGGCCACGTTCTGCCGCACGCTGAGGTGCGGAAACAGCGCGTAGCTCTGGAACAGATAGCCCAAGCCGCGCTGCGCCGGCGGGCGGTCAATGCCGGCGGCGCTGTCGAACAGCGTCTGGCCGCCGATGCGCACATGGCCACGCTGCGGCGGCAGCAGGCCGGCCATGGCCTGCAGCGTGAGGCTCTTGCCGGCGCCCGAGGGGCCGTACAGCGCCAGCACGGGTGCGTCGGTGGTAAAGGCGAGGTCGAGGTCGAAACGGCGCGCCCCATCCATCACCGTGAGCTGCAGCGCGACGTCGATCATGGCGCGGCAAAACCCCGGCGCTGAAAGGCCGCTTGCGCCGCCGGGGTGGCCAGGAAGGCCACGAGCTCGCGCGCCAGCGCCTTCTGGCGGCTGCCAGTCACCACCGCCGCGGGGTAGCGGATGGGCAGGTGGCCCGTCGCGATCAGCACCACCTGCACCTGATCGGCCAGCAGCGCGGCGTCGGTGGCGTAGACGAAGCCGGCGTCGACCTCGCCGCGGGCCACGTAGTCGAGCACCTGGCGCACGCTGTCGGCCGGCACGATCTTGGCGCGCAGCGACTCCCACAGCCGCGCCGTCACCAGCGCCTGCTGGGTGTAGCGGCCGGCCGGCACGCTGGCCGGCTTGCCCACGGCCACACGGCGCACTTCGGGCCGCTGCAGGTCGGTGATCTTCTGCAGCGCCGGCCCGCCGCGCAGCGGACGGATCAGCACCAGCGTGTTGGCGGCCACCACGCGGCGGCTGTCGGCGTCGAGCAGCTTGCGCTGGATGCCGCGCGCCACGGTGTCTTCGTCGGCGCTGACGAACACGTCGACCGGCGCGCCGGCCTCGATCTGCTGCAGCAGCGTGCCCGAGGCCGCAAGGTTGATGCGCAGCGTGGTGCCGGGCCGTGCGGCCTCGAACAGCGGCGCGATCTCGCGCAGCGCCTCGCCCAGGCTGGCGGCGGCCGAAACCGTGAGTGCTTGTGCCGAGGCTGCCATCGGACAGCAGGCGAGCAGGGCGGCGAGCAGGGCGGCAAACACGCTGCGCATGGCGGGCGTCACTTTCGTTCCAGGAAGCGAATGCACAGCGAAAGCAGTGCCACCGAGAAGGCCGCGCTCACGATCGTGAGCACCATCGCTTCATGGTCCTTGCCGGCCTGCGCCGCGTCATAGATGGCCATCGACAGCGTCTGCGTCTGGCCGGGGATCGAGCCGGCCACCATCAGCGAGGCGCCGAATTCGCCCATCGCGCGCGCGCATAAGCCAGCAACGTGCCGGCCAGGATGCCGGGCCAGGCCAGCGGCAGCGTGACGCGCACGAAGGCCGACAGCGGGCTCTGGCGCAGTGTCTGCGCGGCGGCTTCCAGCGTGCGGTCGACCTGGCCAAAGGCGCTGCTCGCCGACTTGAGCACCAGCGGCAGCGCCACCAGCGCCGACGCCACCACGGCGCCATGCCAGTTGAAGATGATCGAGTAGTCGAAGTGCTCGCGCAGCCAGCCGCCGAGCGCGCTCTGGCGCCCCATCAGCACCAGGATGGCGTAGCCCACCACCGTGGGCGGCAACACCAGCGGCAGCATGCAGATGGCCTCGAGCACGGTGGCGCCGCGAAAGCGCCGCCGCGCGAACAGCC
>JANPMR010000086.1:0-2391 GCA_031427055.1 Rubrivivax sp. | reverse complement strand
GCGCGACGGCCGCCTCAAGCCGCCGTCGAAGACGCCCAACAGCGTGAGCAGCCAGGCCGATCTGTGGCCCGACCATCCGCAGCGTGAACAGGCCCGCATCGCGCCCTTGCAGGCCGGGCCAGACGCCGCGACGGCGATGGCGCGCATCCGTGCGGTGGTGGCCGCCACGCCCGGCGCGTTGATCGTCACCGAACGGCCGGACTACCTCTACGCCACCTTCACCACGCCGCTGCTGCGCTTCACCGACGACGTCGAGTTCTGGTTCGACGGCCAGGCCGTGCAGGTGCGCTCGGCCTCGCGCATCGGCCACGGCGACCGCGGCTTGAACCGCTCGCGCATCGAAGCGCTGCGGGCGCAACTGGCGCAGGCCCGCTGAACTGCCGCGCCTCGCACCGCCGCACCCGCGCTTCGCGCCGCAACCTGTCGCCCGGTCGCTCGGGCGTGGCGGCGCGGCGCGGCGGCAGGCACATTGCAGGCACTGCGCCACCCTGAACCCGGCGCCGGAGTCCATCACATGATCATCGAAATTCTCTCTCGCACACCCGTCTGGGTCTGGGGCCTGCTGGCCGCGTTGCTGGCGCTGGGCATGGCGCAGTCGCGCGACCGACAGGTGCCGCCCGCGCGACTGCTGATCCTGCCGATCGCGCTGCTGGCGCTGGGCCTGTCGGCAACGGCGGCCGGCTTCGTCGCGCTGCCCGCATCGGCCGCGCTGTGGCTGCTGGCGCTGGCTGCCGGCGTGGCGCTCGGCTTGCGCCGCCCGCCGCCGGCCGGCACGCGCTGGCTGCCCGCCGAGCATCGCTTGCACCTGCCCGGCAGCTGGCTGCCGATGGGGCTGATCGTCGCCATCTTCTCGCTGCGTTACGGCGCCAACGTGGGCATGGCGATCAACCCGGCCTTGCGCAACGCACCGGCGGTTTTGCTGCCCTTGGCGCTGCTGTACGGCGCGCTGAGCGGCACTTTCCTGGGCCGCGCGCTGGGGCTGTTCCGCCTGACGCGGCCGGTGCGCGCCGTGAGTGGCCATGCAAGCGCAGCCTGAGCTCACCAAGGCCGCGGCGGGCGCACCGGCCACCGCGCTGGCGGCGCTCTGGCAGCGCTTGCGCCGGCGCGCCGGTCGCACGGCGGTGTTCATGGTCGTGATGTGTTCTGCCATCGGCGTGCTGCTGACCGCCCTGTCCGGCGGCCGGCTCGGCGTCCACCTCGTGTATTCGTTCTGCGTCGGCACGGCCTGCTTCCTCATCACCGACGCGGTGCGCCTGGCCGTCGCCGCTGGCAGCGACGCCCTGCGGCGGCGCCGCGGCCTGGCGCCGCAGCCCGAAGGCCCGGGCAGCAGCTGGGGCGGCGTGGTCCCGGCGGTGCTTCTGGCGGCCTTGCTGGGCCCGGCAGTCGGCCTCAGCCTGGGCGATCTGCTGACCGGCTATCGAACGCCCAGCCTGCTCAGCCTGGAGTCGACCACCACCCGCGTCACGCTGACCATCAGCTTCATCGCGTCGATCGTGGCCGTCTTCGTGCTCAGCGCCGGCGAGCGGCTGGCACTGGCGCGCGCCCAGGCCGAAGCCGCACAGCGCCTGGCGGCCGAGAACCAGCTGCGACTGCTGCAGTCGCAGCTCGAGCCGCACATGCTGTTCAACACCCTGGCCAACCTGCGCGTGCTGATCACGCTGGACCCACCGCGCGCCCAGGCCATGCTCGACCACCTCATCGCCTTCCTGCGCGGCACGCTGAGTGCCTCGCGCGCCAGCTCCCACACGCTGGCCACCGAGTTCGACCACCTGGCCGACTACCTGGCGCTGATGGCCGTGCGCATGGGGCCGCGGCTGCAGGTGGCGCTGGACTTGCCCGAGGCGCTGCGCGCGCTGCCGGTGCCGCCGCTGCTGCTGCAGCCGCTGGTCGAAAACAGCATCAAGCACGGCCTGGAGCCGCAGGTGGACGGCGGGTGCATCGAGGTGCAGGCGCGCGCCGTCGGCGGCGTGCTGCGCCTGACGGTGCGCGACACCGGAGTCGGGCTGTCGAAGTTGCCGGCACCGGCCAGCGGCTTCGGCCTTGGCTTCGGCCTCGAACAGGTGCGCCAGCGCCTGGCCACACTGCACGGCGAGCGCGCCGCGTTGGCGCTCGAGCCGGCCGCGGCCGGCGGTACGCTGGCCACCGTCACCTTGCCGATGCCAACAACATGAACACCCCATGAACGCCCCAACCGCCCTGATCGCCGAAGACGAACCCCTGCTGGCCGAGGGCCTGCGTGCCGACCTGGCCGCGCTGTGGCCCGAGCTTCAGGTGCTGGCCACCGTGGGCGATGGCCCGCGCGCCGTGGCGCAGGCACTGGCACTGCGGCCGGACGTCTGCTTCTTCGACATCCGCATGCCGGGCTGCAGCGGCCTGGAGGCCGCGCAGGCC
>JANPMR010000085.1:0-12207 GCA_031427055.1 Rubrivivax sp. | reverse complement strand
GTTCGCTGCCGGCAGTGTCGTGGCCGATTGGATGGTTTCGGTAATGGAGGTGCGGCAGGCCGAGGCGGCCAGCACGACTTCGGACATCTTTGCCTTCTTCGTGTAGTCCTGATACGCCGGCAGGGCGACTGCAGCCAGGATACCGATGATGGCGACGACGATCATCAGTTCGATCAGGGTGAAACCTTGCTGGACGCGCTTCATGTAGAAAACTCCGTTTGGAAGTCAAAGGGTGGGGGCGACATCCCCCTCGAATGCAGGGGTCGTGCCAGCTTGTTTTCGACCCTTGGCCGTGACCTCGCACACACAAAGTGACCCGATTGGTCACTTTTGCGGGTCGAGGGCGGGGCGCACTGCGCCACACCTTGACGAAATTTGTCACCCGGCTGGGGCGCCGCGGCGATGTCCCGATCTTTGTTGAACGCGGCCAGATGACGGCTCCTCACTCGTGATGCTGCGCGGCCTTGCGTTCGGCATCTATGACGAGTGTGGACCTGGCCTGTCGGCGCCAAAGGGAGTTGCTCTTTCTCTAATCCGGTTAAGAGCAATGATTGCTTACTTGACTGTTCTCGCCTCGTACACTATGTTAGAAGCAATTATTTCTTTTATACGTTTAAGAGAAGAGATTGTTTATATGAAGCGCCAAGAGCAGCCCCTGATGAGCTTGGGCCAGATTGGCGAGGCCCGCCTGGTCGGCGAGCGCATCGCCCGACTGCGCCGTGCACGCCACGTGCTGCAGGCCGAAGCCGCCGTACGAGCGGGTATCTCGCGCCCGACGGCCACGCTCATCGAGGCGGGTGACCCGGGCCGCACGCTGGGGCAAGTGCTGCGCTACTTGGGCGCTATCGCGCCGGGCATGAGCTTGCTGCAGTTGCTCTCCAGCGAAGACCCCTCGGTGACGGCACTCAGCGCGCGCGAGAAGCGCCAGCGCGTGCGCCAGCTCTCCGATAAAGAATTGCGCGAACTGGACTTCTGATGGCTCGCAGCGAACTCTTCGTCTTCGCGCACCTGCCGAGCGCCGGATTCGTCCCGGCCGGCCGCGCCGAGCTCACCCAGACTGCGCAGGACGTCGAGGCCTCCAACTTCGCCTACGGCATGCGCTACCTGGAGCGGCCCGGCGCGTTCGAGATCGACCCGGTGAGCCTATCGTTGCGCGACCGTGCCGCCATTCGCGGCAAGCTGCTGTTCCCGGTCAATGCGCTGCCCTTGTTCGGCGGCCTGCGTGACGCCGCCCCAGACGCCTGGGGCCGGCGCGTCATCGAAGCCAAGCGCAGGGTGCCGGCAAACAGCTTGCCCGAATCGGCCTACCTGCTTGAAGCCGGAAGCGAGCGCGTCGGCGCCTTGGATGTACGTCAAGGGCTGAACGAAGCTGGCCACGCGGGCGTCGCAGTCGAGCACGACTTGCCTTACCTGCTAGAGACGGTGGAGCGTATCGAACGGGGACAACCCGTTCCTGCCCGGCTGACCGACCTGTTCGGCTCGGGGCCAGGCGCAGGCGGCGCCCGTCCCAAGGCCAGCGTGCGCGACGAAAACGGATTGCTGTGGCTGGCCAAGTTCGCCAGCCACAGCGACACCTTCGACGTAGCCACAGCCGAGGCCGCCACATTGCGGCTGGCAACGCGCTGCGGGCTGTCGGTGCCGGCCACACGGGTCGTCGACCTGGGCGGCAAGAACTGCCTGCTTGTCAGGCGCTTCGACCGCTACTGGTCAACCACCCAACAATGCGATGTGGGGGTGCAACGATTGCCCCCCGACTTGGTGCTCCACGAGACGCTGCCGCAACCCGGCAAGCTGGAGCTGCGTCTGCCCTTCATCAGCAGCCTGACCCTCGTCGGCTGTCACGAGCGTGAGGCTCACATCCAGAGCTACGGAAATATCGCCGCAGCCGTGCGCCGTCACGCCCATCACAAGACCATCCGCGCCGACAACCGCGAGTTGTTTGCACGCATGGTGTTCAACATCCTGGTCAGCAATGACGATGACCACCTGCGCAACCACGGCTTCGTGCTCGACCCCCGCCTAGGCGGATGGCGCCTAAGCCCGCTGTATGACGTCGTGCCGCGGCCCGGCGTGGCCTACGAGCGTTTCCTGCACCTGCAGGTCGGCCCACAGGGGAAGCTGGCGACGCTGGACAACGCGCTGGCCGGTCATGTGGCCTTCGATCTCGAACGGCCCGATGCCCTTGAAGTCATGGCGCGGGTCGTCAGCGAAACAACTCGTTGGCGTGAGCATTTCGAGGCCGAGGGTGCGACGGGCGCCCTCATCGACCGCCTTGCGCCTGCGTTCCGCGAGCTCGACCAGGTGACATCGAACGAGCTGCGTCGGGCATTGAACCGTTAGCCACCCGACCCGAGGAAGTCGTCCGGGGCATCGTCGCAACCGGAGGGCGGGAACTCAATCGGCGATCGAGAGCACCTGCCCGGTGACCAGGGCGCTGATGCGGTGGCGGCTGGCCTGAGCGCCGATCTCGGACATCACCGCATCCACCTCGCCGGGCTTGATGTGTGTGATGTACACATCGGCCGGGGTGGCGAGCTGCGCCAGTTCGCGCTCGAGTTGCGCCGGGCACAGGTGCTGGCTGATGGTGGCCAGCGCGCTCTCGTCGTCGCCAAAGGCGGTCTCGATCACCAGCGCGGCCACGGTCATCGTGGCCAGGCGCTGCCACAGCGCCGGGTTGGGCCCTGTGTCGCCCGTGAAGACCCAGGCGCCGCGGCTGCCCAGCACGGCGTAGCCGACCGCCGGCACGGTGTGCGCGGCGGGCAAGACCTCAATGCGGTGGCCGGCGATGTCGATCACCTGGCCGACCTCTACCGCGTTGAAGGCCAGCACGGGATTTTCGGCATCGGGCAAGCGCGTGAAGTCGGGCCAGATGACGCCGTTGAGTACGTGCATGCGCAGCGCCGCGATGGTGGAGGCCAGCGCGTGCACCAGGATCGGCGGCCGTTTGGCGGCCACGCGCCGGCGTGTGACGCTGTCGGCCAGCAGGCCGATGGACAACACGTGGTCGAGGTGCGAATGGGTGACCAGGATGTGGTCGATGCGCGCCAGCTCGTCCAGCGTGAGGTCACCCACGCCGGTGCCGGCATCGACCAGCACGGTGCCGTCGACAAGGAACGACGTGGTCCGATCACCGGCGGCGATGGAGCCCGAACAGCCGAGGACGCGGATCTGCATGGCGGAGGCGGGCGGATCAGGGCGCCGAAGATATCAAGGGCTGGATGCTGAACCCGGGGGCGCGCAGGCGCAAGGCACGGATGCCCGGTTTCATCCTCTGGCCGACTGATCAGGCGCGCAGCGCGTGAAGCCCGTCACGGCCGGGCAGCAGCTTCATCCGCGCCTTGTCAGCGCGAGATGAACTGCATCTGGGTGCCGGCGAGCTCGATCACGTCGCCATTGCGCAGCGGTACCGACTCGCCCACCAGCGGCACGCCGTTGACGTTGGGCCGTGTGGCGCCTTCGACGTGCGCAAAGGTGTAGCCGTGCGGCCGCTTGGTGATGGAGGCCACCTGAACGCCCGGCTTGCCCACCGTGGTGACGACCTTGGTCAGCGTGACCTCGCGCCCGGCGGCGGCGCCGTTGAGCACCTTGATCGACGCGGGTGGCGCCGGCGGCGCCGACGAGACACCCAGCGCGCCAAAGCCAGAACTGCCACCCGCCGCCACACCCGGGTGGTTGGACCCGGTCGGGTTGCCCGGCGACATGCCCGGCGGCAGGCTGCTGCCGGGGCGCATGATCATGGTCTTCTCGTACTCGCCGGATTCGTCGACGAGGTACTTGATCTTGTACTTGCCGATCTCGACCGTGTCGTTGTGCGTCAACAACTGCTTCTTGATCGCCTTGCCGTTGATGTAGGTGCCGTTGGTGCTGTTGAGGTCTTCGATGAAGACGTCGCCACCCACCATCTGCAACACGGCGTGCTCGCCGCTGACGGCAAGGTTGTCGATCACGATGTCGTTATAGGGACGCCGGCCGAGCGTGGTCTTGTCCTTCGTGATCTGGACTTCCTTGATGACCACACCGTCGAGCGAAACCACCAGCTTGCCCATGCCTGCCCTCAGTTCAGTCCGCTGCCGGCAGCAGCGGTGTGCAGCGCATCGTAACGCTGCTCTTATTCAAATGCGACAGATGCCGCTTCAACGCCGAAACGGCCACCAGGACCGTGCCGGCGCGCTCGCGCTGCCGGAGGCGCGCACCAAGATGACGGAGATATTATCCTTTCCGCCCGCCTCGTTGGCGGCGTCGATCAGTGCACGCGTGCCGCTTTCGAGCGAGTCGTGCGCCAGCAACACCTGAGCGATGCCGGCGTCGTCGAGCATGTCCGACAGCCCGTCGGAGCACATCAGGAAGATGTCGCCGGGCACCACTTCGTGCTGATGCGTTTCGAGCAAAACCGTGTCTTCGACGCCCACGGCACGTGTGACGAGGTTTTTGTTGGACGAGAACGCGGCCTGCTCGGGGGTGATGAGGCCGGCGTCGATCTGCTCTTGCAAGAGCGAGTGATCGCGTGTGACCTGCTGCAGCCGCCCGCCGCGCAGGCGGTAGCAGCGCGAGTCGCCCACATGGCCCAGCAGCACGCGGCTGTCGCGGAAGACGGCCACGACCAGCGTCGTGCCCATGCCGGCGTACTGCGGATTGGAGTTGGCGGCGTTGAAGATCGCGCGGTTGGCGTTGTCAACGCAGATGTCCATGGCGCGGCGGATTTCGGCGTCGCTGGCCAGGCTGCTGGCCTCGCGCAGCCAGCGGCCAAGCTCGGTGCGCACGAAAGACGTGGCCATGTTGCTGGCGACCTCGCCCGCGTTGTAGCCGCCCATGCCATCGGCAAGCACGGCCAAGGCCACGCCTTCATCGGTGGCGACCGAGTCTTCGTTATTGCTTCTTGCCCTGCCGGGGTCGACAGCGGCATGGAGCTCGATCGTCATGGCCAGGGTATCGGTCAACGTCGGCGCAGTTTGGCTACGGAGTGGCGGATTGTGCATCGGATCGCAGGCCGCGCCCCTGGGTGGGAACCCACATCAGCGTGAAGGGGCACCGGCATTTCGCAGCGCGTGTTCCAGCGCCCCCAGTGCGCTGGCGGCGGCCTGGGCGCTGGCGGGCCGGTCGGCAGGGCGCTTGGCCATCAGGTGGGCGATCTCAGCGGCCAGTGCCGGCGGTGTGCCGGGCTGCAACAGCATCAGGTCGGGCGCGGGTTCGCGTGCCACCTGGCGCAGCAGTGCGCCCATGGTCGCGCCGTCGTGGGGCAAGCGGCCAGCGACCAGCTGGTAGAGCATCACGCCCAGCGCGTAGAGGTCGGTCGCGGCGTTGGGCACGCAGCCCGCAAGCTGCTCGGGCGCCATGTAGGCAGGCGTGCCCAGCACCAGGCCGGTGGCGGTCTGCGCCGCGTCGGCGCTGCGCGCCAGGCCCAGGTCGGCCACCTTGACGGTGTCGGTGGGCCAGTCCACCAGCACGTTGGCGGGCTTGAGGTCGCGATGGATCACACCCTGGCCGTGGGCGCAGGCCAGCGCCTGGGCAATGCGCTCGCCGATTCGCGCCACCAGGGGCGGCGGCAACAGGCGCCTGCCTTGCACGTAGCGTTCGAGCGACGAGCCCGGCACGGCTTCCATGGCCAGCCAGAGCCGGCCATCGGTCTCGCCCACGTCTAGGATGGCCACGATACCGGGGTGGTGCAGGCGCCGCACGACATCGGCCTCGCGCACAAAACGCTCGCGCGCGGCGGCCTGAACTTCGGCGTCGCCTTGTGGCGCCATGATCTTGAGCGCCACCCAGTGGCCGCCTTGTCGATGCTGCGCCAGATGGACGGTGGCACTGGCGCCTTCGCCGAGCACGCGGTCGAGGCGGTAATCGCCGAAGACCTCAGCCGCAGCAAACATCTTTCAGCGGGAGCAAAGGGAGCGTACAGCGCGCATGCCCAAGATGATGGCATGCGCGACGCGCGCGTCACTTGGCCATCAGCACCGGCACGGTGGCGTGTTCAAGGACGCTTTGGGCCACCGACCCGAGCAGGGCCCCGGTGTGCCCGCCCAGCCCGCGCGTGCCCATGACAATGAGGTCGCAGCCCTGCGCCGTGGCCAGCTCGGCGATCACCGGGCCGGGCTGGCCGATGCGCTCGTGCAACTGGTAGCGAACACCGGCGGCGTCGAGCAGGGCCTGGGTGCTGGCCAGGGCCGCCGTGCTCTGCTCGTGGTGGTAGTCCTGCAGCGACTTGCTGCCGATGAAGGTGGAGACCTCGCCCGACACCGGCGGCTGCACGTTCACCAGATGCACCTCGAGCGCAGCGGGGTCGCGCAGGGCCTGCCGCAGGGCCAGCAGCGGCGCCACCGCGCGGCTGGCGGTGTCCGAGCCGTCGACGGCCAGCAAGACGCGTTGCATCAACCCGCTGGCAAGCTGCGGCACGGCGGCTGGTGCCGCGGCTCGCGCCAGCCGTGCGCGCCGCGCAATGAGCGCCTTGCCGATCAGCAGCACGAACAAGGCGCCAACGATGCCGGCACCGTAGCGCACCCAGTCCGTGGCCGGGATCTTGGGCAATTGCGGCAGCACTGCAGGGTCGACCACGGCCGGATCGGTCACCGCCATGGTGCCGGCAATCCAGCCCAGCAACATGGCGCCCAGGGTGATGATCACCGGGAAGCGGTCCATCAGCTTGATCACCATCTGGCTGCCCCACACGATGATGGGAATGCTGACCAGGACGCCGAAGATCACCAGCGCCATGCTGTGGCCGGTGCCGCTGGCCTCGGCTGCACCGGCGATCGCGATGACGTTGTCGACGCTCATCACCAGGTCGGCGACGATGACGGTCTTGACCGCACCCCACAGCCGGTCACTGGTCTCGAAGTTGCCGTGCCCTTCGTCATGCTCAGGCATCAGCAGCTTGACGCCGATCCACAGCAACAGCAGCGCGCCGGCCAACTTGAGCAATGGGATCGCGAGCAGTTGCAGCGCAAAGAAGATCAGCACGATGCGCAGCACGATGGCGCCGGCGGTGCCCCACAGAATGCCCTGGGTGCGCTGCTTGGCCGGCAGCTTGCGGCAGGCAAGTGCAATCACCACGGCGTTGTCGCCACCCAGCAGGATGTCGATCATGATGATCTGCCCCACGGCAATCCAGAACTCGGCGGTCAGGAGCATGTCCATAGGTGCGGCTTTCTTGCGGCCGAACTGGGGCCGTGCTGAATCGATCCAGTGTAGTTAGGCGCGCGCCGATGCCGGTTCGTGGAACTACTCACGCCGGCCCGGTGGCTGGTGCGATGGCGCCATCCACCGGGCAACCTGGGAGCCGCCGCGAAGCGCGGTTTACAGCAAGGCTTTGAGCAGCCGGGCCATCTCTGAAGGATTGCGCGTGATGGTGAAGCCGCACTCTTCCATGATGGCGAGCTTGGCGTCTGCCGTGTCGGCGCCGCCGCTGATCAGCGCGCCAGCATGGCCCATGCGCTTGCCGGCCGGCGCAGTGACGCCGGCGATGAAGCCGACGATGGGCTTCTTCATGTTGGCCTTGCACCAGCGCGCGGCCTCGGCCTCGTCGGGGCCGCCGATCTCGCCAATCATGATCACGGCGTCGGTGTCGGGGTCGTCGTTGAACAGGCGCATCACGTCGATGTGCTTGAGGCCGTTGATGGGGTCGCCGCCAATGCCCACCGCGCTGCTCTGGCCGAGGCCGATCTCGGTGAGCTGCGCCACGGCTTCATAGGTCAGCGTGCCCGAGCGGCTGACGACGCCGATGCGGCCCTTGCGGTGGATGTGGCCGGGCATGATGCCGATCTTGATTTCTTCGGGCGTGATCAGGCCCGGGCAGTTGGGGCCCAGCAGCAGCGTCTTCTTGCCGCCGGCGGCCTCTTTCAGCTTCATGCGGTTGCGCACCTCCAGCATGTCCTTCACCGGGATGCCTTCGGTGATGCAGATGGCCAGATCCAGCTCGGCTTCTACGGCTTCCCAGATGGCGGCGGCGGCGCCAGCCGGCGGCACGTAGATCACGCTGACCGTGGCGCCGGTGGCTGCGGCGGCCTCTTTGACGCCCGCAAAGATCGGGATGCCCTCGAAGCTCTCGCCCGCCTTCTTCGGGTTGACGCCGGCCACGAAGCAGGCCTTGCCGTTGGCATAGCCCTGGCAGCCGCGTGTGTGGAACTGCCCGGTCTTGCCGGTGATGCCCTGGGTGATGACCCGGGTGTCTTTGTCGATGAGGATGCTCATGTTCTTGTTCCCTTACTTGACGGCGGCCACGATCTTGGTGGCCGCTTCGGCCATCGTGTCGGCGCTGATGATCGGCAGGCCCGACTCGGCGAGCAGCTTCTTGCCCAGGTCTTCGTTGGTGCCCTTCATGCGCACCACCAGCGGCACGCTGAGGTTGACCGCCTTGCAGGCCGCGATCACGCCCTCGGCGATGGTGTCGCACTTCATGATGCCGCCGAAGATGTTGACCAGGATGCCCTTGACCGACTTGTTGGCGAGCATGATCTTGAAGGCCTCGGTCACCTTCTCGGCCGTGGCGCCGCCGCCAACATCCAGAAAGTTGGCCGGCTCACCGCCGAACAGCTTGATGGTGTCCATCGTGGCCATGGCCAGGCCGGCGCCATTGACCAGGCAGCCGATGTTGCCGTCCAGGCTGATGTAGCTGAGGTCGAACTTGCTGGCTTCGACCTCGGCCGGGTCTTCTTCGTCGAGGTCGCGAAAGGCCACGATGTCGGGGTGGCGGAACAGCGCGTTGGCGTCAAAGTTGAACTTCGCGTCGAGCGCCTTGATGTTGCCGTTGCCTTCCAGGATCAGCGGGTTGATCTCGGCCAGGCTGGCGTCGGTGTCCATGTAGCAGGTGTAGAGCTTCTTGAGCACGTCCACGGCCTGCGCCTGGCTGGCTGCGGGCACGCCGATGCCGGCGGCGAGCTCGAGTGCCTGCGCGTCGGTCAGGCCGACCAGCGGGTTCACGAAGACCTTGAGGATCTTCTCGGGCGTGGCGTGGGCCACTTCTTCGATGTCCATGCCGCCTTCGCTGCTGGCCATCATGGCCACGGTCTGCGTGGCGCGGTCGGTCAGCGCGGCCACGTAGTATTCCTTCTTGATGTCGGCGCCTTCCTCGACCAGCAAGCGGCGCACCTTCTGGCCCTCGGGCCCGGTCTGGTGCGTCTTGAGTTGCATGCCCAGGATCTGGCCGGCCAGTTGCTCGACCTCGCCGTGCGTTCGCGCCAGCTTCACGCCGCCGCCCTTGCCGCGACCGCCGGCGTGGATCTGCGCCTTGACGACCCACACGGCACCGCCGAGCTTCTGCGCCGCCTCTTGCGCCTCGCGCACGGTAAAGGCCGGGTAGCCGCGCGGCACCGGCACGCCGTGGGCGCGCAGCAGCTCCTTGGCCTGGTATTCGTGGATCTTCATCGGATGTCCTCGCGTGATCGATCAGTCAATTGGAAGGGGTCGCGGCCTTGGCGGGCCGGTACCAGCGCGGGTAGTGCAGGCGCACCACCTCGCCGCCGCTGGCCAGCGCGTGGCAGCGGTCAATCTGGAAGGGTTGGCTGGCATCGTCGGCGATGCCTCGGGTGTCGATGACCTCGCCGGCAAAGGCCTGCACGACCGCGGTCGGCAGCACCTGGGCCAGTTCGGTGAGATGCGTGCAGCCGAGCACGCCGCCAACGCGCCGGCGCAGCTCGCGGCGAAAGTCGCGCAGCAGGTTCAGGCCGGCCAGGCGCGCATAGGCGTCGTCGTGGTCGTCGCAGTGGCCTTTGTAGGGCACCCAGGTTGAGGCGGAGCCGGCCTCGAGGATGTCGAGTTGCTCGTTGACCACCAGGCGCAGCAGCATGTCGTGGATGGGCGTGCCCGCCGGCCGCGGCCCCTCTTGCATGTGCGCGACGCGGGTCTTGACGTCCACCAGCGTGGCGTCCACCTCCCACAGGCCATTGCCGCGCGCAAAAATCTGCACGTCGATCTGGCGGCGATGCTTGAGCTGGCGTTCGGCCGCCGCTTGCGGAAGGGTCATCGAGGGTGTGTGGACGGGCGCCGACGCAGCGCGCTGGCGAATTTAGCATGCTGCTCCGCAGCAGAACCTTACAGCGGCACCGGCCGCTGCGTGCAGCCGTCAGTCGTCGTCGGCGCCCTGCACAACGCGGCGGATGACGTCGCCGTCGAAGCCACGCCCCGCCAGGAAGCGCATTTGCCGCGTGCGCTCGGCGGCGTCGGTGGCGGGCTGGCCGAAGCGGCGGCCCCACACCGCGCGTGCGCGGTCGAGCTCGGTGAGCCGGGCCTGTTGCAGCGTGGCGGTGATGAGCTCGGCATCGATGCCCTTGACCAGCAGATCCTGCCGCAAGCGGCGGCTGCCGAAGCGTTGGCCACGGCCGTTGAGCACAGACTGCGCGGCACGCGCCTCGCTCAGCAAATCCTTGGCGGCCAGTTCGTCCAGGGCGGCGGCGATTTGAGCCGCCGCGCTGGCTTGAGGGGTGTCTTCGACGTGGCGCGCCAGTTTGCGCTCGAGCTCGCGACGCGAGTGTTCTCGTTGCGCCAGGTAGCGCAGGGCCCGCCCCTTGACCGACAGCGCGCTAGAGGCCACGGCGTGCGAACGTCTACTTGGACTCGGCCGCCAGCAGCGGGATGCCCACGGATTCGCGCACCTTGTTTTCGATCTCGCGCGCCACGTCGGTGTTCTCGCGCAGGAATTCGCGCGCGTTGTCCTTGCCCTGGCCGATTTTCTCGCCGTTGTAGGCGTACCAGGCGCCGCTCTTCTCGAGGATGCGGGCCTCGACGCCCATGTCGATGATCTCGCCCTCGCGGCTGATGCCTTCGCCGTAGAGGATGTCGAATTCGGCGGTCTTGAAGGGCGGCGCGACCTTGTTCTTGACGACCTTGAACTTTGTCTCGCTCCCGATGACTTCTTCTCACTTCTTGATGTTGCCGGTGCGGCGGATGTCCAGCCGCTCGCTGGCGTAGAACTTGAGCGCGTTGCCGCCGGTCGTGGTTTCGGGGTTGCCGAACATGACGCCGATCTTCATGCGGATCTGGTTGATGAAGATGACCATGGTGTTGGTCTTCTTGATGTTGGCGGTGAGCTTGCGCAGCGCCTGGCTCATCAGCCGCGCCTGCAGGCCGGGCAGGCTGTCGCCCATTTCGCCTTCGAGTTCGGCCTTGGGGGTGAGGGCGGCCACGGAGTCGATGACGATGAGGTCGATGGAGCCGCTGCGCACCAGGGCGTCGACGATTTCGAGCGCCTGCTCACCGGTGTCGGGCTGGCTGATGAGCAGCTCTTGCAGGTTGACGCCGAGCTTTTGCGCGTACTGGATGTCGAGCGCGTGTTCGGCGTCGATGAAGGCGCAGGTGCCGGCCAGCTTTTGCATTTCGGCGATGACCTGCAGCGTGAGCGTGGTCTTGCCCGACGACTCGGGGCCGTAGATCTCGACCACGCGGCCGCGTGGCAGACCGCCCACGCCCAGGGCGATGTCCAGACCCAGCGAGCCGGTGGAGACGACCTGGATGTCCGCGATGACTTCGCCTTCGCCAAGGCGCATGATCGAGCCCTTGCCGAACTGCTTTTCGATCTGTGCCAAGGCGGCCTGCAGGGCCTTGGCCTTTTCGGTATTCAGCGCTTTGACGGGTGCGTCCATGGTGTTCTCCTGTGTTGGAGCCATTATGAAACGAAAGCTGGGTATTCGTACAGTCCTTTTGGGGTAACTCCTCGGGGGGTGTAGGTCGGCTCGGGCTTACGTGCCGTCAAGTTGGGCCCAGGGCCGCTGCCTAGAATGCGCCTGCATGACAAGGCCCGGGACAGCACCCGTCGCCGCCAGGAGACAAGCCGATGCGAATCCTTATCGCCGAAGATGACCAGGTGCTGGCCGATGGTCTGCTGCGTTCGCTGCGCGCCTCGGGCTTCGCGGTCGACCAGGTCAGCAACGGGGCCGAGGCCGACGCCGCCGTGGCCGCCCACGAGTTCGATCTCGTGATCCTCGACCTGGGCCTGCCGCGCCTGCACGGCTTCGAGGTGCTGCGCAAGATGCGCGGCCGCGGCAGCAGCGTGCCGGTGCTGATCCTCACCGCGGCCGACAGCGTCGAGCAGCGCGTCAAAGGGCTGGACCTGGGCGCTGACGACTACATGGCCAAGCCGTTTTCGCTGCAGGAACTGGAAGCCCGCGTGCGCGCATTGACGCGGCGCGGCCTGGGCACTGCCAGCAGCCTTCTCAAGCACGGGCCGCTCACCTTTGATGCCACCGGCCGCGTGGCCTATCTCAATGACCAGATGGTGGA
>JANPMR010000084.1:0-4647 GCA_031427055.1 Rubrivivax sp. | reverse complement strand
TCGCGCCGGCGCAGCATCGGCTTTGTCGTCGGTGATGACGGCCTGGCAGTGAGCGCGCCACGCTGGGTGGGGGTGGGCGAAATCGAAGCGGCGCTGCGCGAGAAGGCGCCCTGGATCCTGCGCAAGCTGCAAGAGCAGCGCGAGCGCGCCTCGCGGCTGGTGGCGGCGCGCGTCGAGTGGCGCGAGGGCACGACGATTCCTTTCCTGGGCGAGTTGGCCATCCTGGTGCTCGACCCGCGCACCACCGGCGCGGTGCTGCACAGCGACGCCACGGCGCTGCCCGGCGTGCCGCGGCTGACGCTGCACCTGGGGCTGCCGCAGAACGCGGCGGCCGAGCAGATCCGCGACGCCGTGCAAAGCTGGCTGCAGCGCCAGGCGCGGCGTATCTTCGAGGAGCGCTGCGCCCTCTTCACGCAGCGCCTGGGCGTGCGCATGACGCGGCTCACGCTCAGCTCGGCCAGCACGCGCTGGGGCAGCGCCAGCGCCGACGGCTCGATCCGCCTGAACTGGCGCCTGGTGCACTTTGCGCTGCCGGTGATCGACTACGTGGTCACCCACGAACTGGCCCACCTGCGCGAGATGAACCACGGCGCCGCCTTCTGGGAGGTGGTGCGTTCGGCGATGCCCGAATTTGAGCAGGCGCGCGGCGCGCTGCGCACCCAGGTGCTGCCGGTCTTCGACTGACCGCGGCGGCCCGTCTCCTCCCCCGGTTCGCGGGGTGCCGAACGGCGCCTTATCCCTTCGACGGGGTATGCGCTCTGTCACCCGCGCCGCCGACACTGCGCGAGTACGCTGTCTTCACAAGGCAAACAGCCCCGACACGGGGCGCGGCGGGCTGGGAGGCCCGGTTCGACGGCGGCAGGGCGGGCAACCGCGCTGCCGCCGTCGCCGCTTGTGGGCCCGCTGCATCCAGACCAGCGCAGGCTGCGTAGATCCGGGCATGACCGCAGTCCGCACCTCACACCGGCGATCCTGGCCGCAAGCGCTGGCCGGCGTCGCGCTGGCGGCCCTGGCCGGCGCCGCTGCCGCACACGACACCTGGTTCGAGCCGCTACCGGCCGCCGCGGGCGAACTGCGGCTTGCCCTTGGCACGGGAGACAAGTTTCCCTTGCACGAGTTCACTGTCGGCGCCGATCACCTCGCGCGCCACGGCTGCGCCGGCCCGAGCGGGCCCGTCATGCCGATGACCTCAGTTGGCGCCACACCCACGGCGCTGCTGTTGACGGCGCAGGCGGCGCCCGGCGGGCTCAGTTGCTGGGCGCAGTTGCTGCCCTTCGAGATCGAGTTGCCCGCCGACAAGGTGCGCGTCTACCTCGACGAGATCAATGCCCCGGCCGCCGTGCGCACGGCCTGGGCCGCGATGCAGGCACGCGGCCAGCCCTGGCGCGAGCGCTACACCAAGCATGCGCGCATCGAGTTCCCTGGCGCGTCAGCGTCCGCCGTGCGTCGCTCCGGCATGGGCATGGGCATGGACATGCTGTTGCATGCCGCGCCCGGCCCGCTGCGGCCGGGCGACGAGATTGACGTGCAGGTGCTGCGCGACGGCCGGCCGCTGCCCGGCTTCGCGGTGCAACTGCGCAGCGAGCTCAGCCCGCTGGGTCTGTGGCGGCAGACCGATGCCGACGGCCGCGTGCGCCTGCGGCCGCCACTGCCTGGCCGCTGGCTGCTGCGCGGCACCGAGCTGACGCCACCGGCGGCCGATACCGGCCATTGGGAAGGCCGCTTCGTGACCCTGGCCTTTGACGTTGCACCGCCAGCTTCGCGCGCGGGCGCGATGACCCCGCCTCCGGCCACCCGCGGGCTGGCGCTGGCCGCGCCGTAGATGCATCTGTGAGGCGTGGCCCAAGCGCCCCGCGACATGCAAGGCCGATCAATCGAGCGCTTGCCCAAGGCACAGAGCTGTCGCTCCCGACCCATGACCGCAGGCCCCAAGCTGCACCGGTCAATCGAGTGCGGGCGCGAAGGCGGTGCCCTCAGCGCAGGCCGAGAAAGCCGAGCACAAAAATGATGATGACGACGGCACCGACGAGCCAGACGATTCGGTTCACGATGGATGTCCTTTGCTGGCGCGGGTTGGGCAAGCGAGGCAAGCCGGCGCACATCGGCCTGGCCCCGCGTGACCCAATCTAGGCCTTGTCGGGCAGATGCACCGTGCGCTGTCGAACGGTCCCCGTCAGTGCGCCAGATTCGCGACCTGGGCGAGCGGCTTGTCACCCCAGGCGAGCAGCCCCTTCAGCTCGTCGCCACAGAGAACCTCACGCTGCAACAAGGCCTGTGCCAGGGCATCGAGTTGCGCGCGCCGCGAGCTCAGCAGTTGCTCGCATCGGGCCTGCGCTTGTTCGAGCATCGCCCGCGCCTCCTTCAGCACCGCCGCCTGGATGTCGGGGCCCAGCAGTTCCTTGGGCACGCCGGCCACGCTCAGCAAGCCAAAGGTCTTGGAGAAGCCCAGCGAGCCGACCATGCTGATGGCCAGTTCCGAGGCGCGCTTCAAGTCGTCCGAGGCGCCGCTGGACACACTGCCCTTGACCAGCAATTCCGCCTCGCGACCACCCAGCATCATCGCCAAGCGGTTGCTGAGCTCGGCCTGCGCGTACAGCGGGTCTTCGGTGTCACGGGTGATGTAGGTCACGCCCAGGGCCTGGCCGCGGGGCTCGATGGTCACCCGCTCCACGGCCCCGAGTTGCAGCCAGTGGCCGACCAGCGCATGGCCCGCCTCGTGGTAGGCCAGGCGCTCGCGCGTGCATGCGCTGAGCAGCCCCTTGATGGCCGACACCTCGCCACCCAGCTGGTGGGTCTCGATGGCGCGCAGGATGTGCTCGGACGACACGGTCTGCGCACCGGCTTCGGCGGCGCTGGATGCGGCCTTGTTGACGGTGTTGGCAATGTCGGCCGGCGTCAGGCGCACCAGCAAGTCGAAGCGTCCGGGCCGGCGCATCGCCGGGTCGACGTTGTCTTCGTGGTTGGTGGCGGCCACGACGACCACGTTGTCCAGGCTTTCGAAGCCGTCCATCTCGACCAGCACGCGGTTGATGATGCGGTTCATCTCCGACTCTGCACCACCGCCGGGGCCACCCTGGCTGCGTTTGCCGATGCCGTCGACCTCGTCGATGAACAGCACGCAGGGTGCGCTCTTGCGTGCCAGCTTGAACAGCTCCTTGACCTTGCTGACGCCGGCACCATAGAACATGGCGGTGAAGTAGGAGCCGTCGACGGCGATGAAGTTGGCCTTGCTTTCGCCCGCCAAGGCCTTGGCGAGCAAGGTCTTGCCGGTGCCGGGCGGGCCCACCAGCAGCACGCCTCGCGGGGCCGACGCGCCAAGCCTCGCGTACTGCGTCGGGTCGTGCATGAAGGCCTTGACCCGGTTCAGCCCGGCCTTCGCCTCGTCGCTGCCGATGACATCGGCAAACTGTGTCTGCGGTCGCGCCGACAGCTTGGACGCCGCCCCGCCCATGCCGGCCTCGGCGCTCTTGTCGCCGAGTCGATCCAGCGCCGTACCGGCGCAGCCTTGCGCCGTGCAGCCAGGCACCGTTGCACTGGCCTTTTCACCGCTTTTCAGCGTGTACAGCACCAACCCGGGCTGGCCGCTGGCCAGGCCCACCGCCGCAAGACTGCCGCCGTCCAGTGCCCGGCGGAATTGCGAGACCGTGCGTTCATGGTCCAGCCACTCCTGAGGCGCCTGCTCGAATTGCCGGGCTTGGGTTCAACTCTTGTGGGCGCAGGGCAAGCGCAAGGGCAAGCGCAGGCAAGTGCAGCGGCAAGGGAGTCGCCGCTGGAAACGCGCGGCGCCGCCTCGTGGCCGATCTGATGGCCTAGGCTGCGGTCCCGCCGGGGACGGGCCGTGGTGGAATTGAACCGCAATCCCGTGCCAGATCGATGTTCCGAGCGCGGTTCGGTGCTCCCGCCACGCGGCTTGCGACATGGCCGACAAGACGCAAGAAAGCCCCCGTCGCGCGGAGGCTCTTGGTGTCGCGCGCGCTGCGCCGATCAGATCACGGGATCGGGCAGGGCGGTCTCGCTGGTCGGCGGCACCACCTTGTTCACGTCCAGCGGCTGGCCGGTCTCGGTCTTGGCCAACGAGCCTGCGTACTGCGTGTAGCTGCTGATGCTGGCCGTGGCGCTGGCGGGCACCTCGTTGCTGGCGGCCGGCGGCGAGGCCGGCAACTCGGCCGGTGGCGTGTCGCCGCAGGCGGCGAGCAGCACGGCCGTGCCGGCCGCGAGGATGGCGTGGTTGAGTCTCATGTGCGGCTCCTGCTCACTTGCTGCCCGGGAGGGGCGTGTTGAGGTACGGAAAGCCGGCCAGCAGCGGCACCACGGCCTGGTCGACGGCGTCGTGCAGCGCGAAGGCGGTGGCGCCCAGCGGCACCTTGCCGGGGTTGCAGTCCAGCCCGAAGCCCAGCGCGTTGGCGTTGCCGTTGGCCATGCACAGGCCGCCCATCACTGCCACCAGCGAGATGTCGACCACGTCGTCCTTGGGCCTGCGGCCGTTCGGATAGCCCGCGTTGTCTGTGCCGCCGGCCAGGATGTTGCCGACGATGCCCAGGCGGTTTTGCATCGCGAAGGGCACGGCCGGGATGGCGGTGTTCAGGCGCAGCATCTCCGAGCCGACCACGTTGGCCGGCTTGTTGACGCCGGCAATACCCGTGAGGA
>JANPMR010000083.1:0-13739 GCA_031427055.1 Rubrivivax sp. | reverse complement strand
TTGCCCACCTTGAGCAAGCCATCGCCTTCCTTGAAGTTCTCGGCCTCGCTGGTCAGGGTGGCGAGGTTGGCCTTGCTCTCGGTCTCTTGCTTGACGGCAAGATCGCGCAGGCGCTGATGGCGCCCGGCTTCGGGGCCGGTGCCCAGCACGCCGGCCTTGATGCCCTGGTCGACGACGGCGCGGGCCTCGGCGGGCACGCCGGCCTGCAGGCTGAGCTGCGCCAGCTCCATGTAGTCCTCGCCCTTGGTCAGGGTGCCGCTGGCCAGGCGCAGGCGCAGCAGATCGATGCCGAAGCGGTCAGCAAAGCCGGGCTTGCGCGGCAGGCGGCTCAGGTAGGCGTTCCAGTATTCCTTCTTGGCGTTGCCGTGGAGCAGCTTCTCGAGCGTGGCCAGATGGCCGGCCGCATTGCCGTTGCGCTGCTGCGCGTCGGCCAGGCGCAGCAGGTCGGCTTCGTCGGGCCGGCGACCGGCATGCTCGGCGGCGGCAATGTTGGCCGCGGCATCGCGTGCGATGGCGGTGTAATCGCCGCTGGCCGATTGCAGATAGCTCTGCATCTGCTTGACGCTGGCCCCGTTGTTGCCGGCCGCGATCGCCTTGTTCAGCCACTCGCTGGCCTTGGCGTTGTTCTTGATCTGCGCGTAGGCCGATGCCAGTTGCTCGGCAAGTTGGCCGGCCTCAGCACCCGAGACCTTGCTGTGCACCGCCTCGAGGGCCTGGATGGCCGTGGCGGTTTCGCCCGCGCGCTGGGCGGCTGCCGCCTTCATGCGATCGATGGTGAGCTGCTCGGCCGCCGTCTTGCCGCCCACGGCGTCGGCCTCGCGCACCTTGGCCAGGGCGTCCTTGGGCTTGCCGGTCTTGAGGTACTCCGCCGCCTGTTGCAGCGGCCTGCCGACCTCGGGGCGCACGCCCTGGGCCTGGGCCACCGTGATGGAGCCGGAAATCGCCAGCGTGAGGGCCGCCAGGCGTAAGGTGCGCAGTGTCTTCATGGGACGCAGGAATCTCAAAGGAACTGTTCGTTGCCGACGATGCCGATCTTGGTCACGCCCAGGCGTTGGGCGATGGCCATGATCATCGCCACGTGCTTGTAGGTCACGAGCTTGTTGGGGCGCAGATGCACCTCGGGCTGGTCGGCCTGCGCGGCCACCGCGGCCAGGCGGCTTTCGATGGCGTCGCGATCGCCGGGCTGGATGACCTCGCCGTTCCAGCCGATGGTGCCGTCGAAGTCGACGTCGATGCGGATGATCTCGGGTGGATTGGGGGGCGGCGCAGCGCTGTTTGGCGTTGGCATGTTCATCTTGACCGCGTGGGTCTGGATGGGGATCGTGATGATGAACATGATCAGCAGCACCAGCATCACATCGATCAGTGGCGTGGTGTTGATGTCGACCATCACCTCGCCGTCTTCGTCACCCCCGGAGGAGCCCACATTCATTGACATCGGGGTTCCCCTATTTGATCCGCGTGGCCATGCCCGCGGGTGGCTCGGTGATGAAACCGACCTTGTAGATGCCCGCGCGCTGGCAGGCCACGACCACGCGGCCCACGGACTCGTAGCGCACCTCGGAATCACCGCGGATGTGCACCTCGGGCTGCGGCTCCTTGACCGATTCGATCTTCAGCCGCGCGACGACGGCTTCGATGTCGGGCATGCGCTCCAGGCCCCAGTAGACCTCGCCCTCGCGGTTGACCGCGATGACGATGTTCTCGGGCTTGGTCTGCGTGGGCAGGTTGCGTTCCTTGGGCAGCTCGAGCTTGATCGACTGCGTGACCACGGGGATGGTGATCAGGAAGATGATCAGCAGCACCAGCATCACGTCCACCAGCGGTGTGGTGTTGATGGTGTTGTTGAGTTGCTCTTCGCCGTCTTCGGAGGCGGCGCCGACGTTCATGCTCATATCGAATGACTCCAGATCGCCGCGCGGACGATCAAGCTTCCCGCCCCGTAACCGGCTTCGCGGGGCGGTCGGCGCACGGCCCCCTCGGGGGGTAGCGAGCGCCAGCGAGCTTGGGGGCTCACCTCTTGCCGGCCAGCAGCACGTTGTGCAGGTCGCCCGCGAAGGCGCGGGTCTGGTCCATCACCGCCTTGTTGCGGCGAATCAGCCAGTTGTAGCCCATCACCGCGGGCACGGCCACGGCCAAGCCGATGGCGGTCATGATGAGCGACTCGCCCACCGGGCCGGCCACCTTGTCGATGGACGCCTGGCCGCTGATGCCGATCTTGACCAGGGCGTTGTAGATGCCCCAGACGGTGCCGAAGAGGCCCACGAATGGCGCCGTCGAGCCCACGGTGGCCAGCACGGCCATGCCCATCTGGGTGCGGTTTTGAACGCTGCCCACGGCGCGATCCATCGTCATGCTCACCCAGGTGTGCCTGTCGATGCTTTCGACCATCGTGCCCTCGTGGTGGTCGTTGGCCGCGATGCCCTGCTTGGCGATGTAGTGGAAGGCCGAGCCCTCTTCGAGCGCGCTCAGGCCGGTCTGCACCGTGCTGGCCTTCCAGAAGGCATCGGACGCTGCGGCGCCGCTCTTGAGCATGGCGCGCTGGTCGATCAGCTTGGTGAAGATCACGTACCAGCTGCCCATCGACATGATGGTCATGATCGTCAGCGTGCCCTTGGCCACGAAGTCACCCTGTGACCACAGAGCCTTCAGGCCGTAGGGGTTGTCGACCGCTTCCTCGGTGATGACGGCCGCGGCGTTGGCCGAGGGTGTGCCAGGCACGGGCGCCGTGACCGGGGCCGACGCCGCCTGAGCCAGGGCCAGCATGGGCGTGCTGAACGCCAGCACGAAGCCGGCCAACAGCGTGGCCAGCGACTTGGCCACCCATGAGCGGGCGTTGATGAATTTCTGAATGGTCATGTGGGCTCCAAAGGGACAGGCTCGCGCGGCCCCGCAGCCGCGCTCGTGGGGAAGAAATCAGTCGGTCAGTTTCCAGACGTAGGTCACGCGCGACGTCAGCTTTTCGGGCTTGCCATCCAGCGATCCGGGCTTGCCCTTGCAGGACTTCACGGCCTCGAGGGTGAGGCGGTCGAGCATCTTGTGTTCGCGCGTCGGGCCCGAGGACTTCTCGACGCTGGCCTCGTTGATGACGCCCGTGATGTCCATGGTGTAGAGCACCGTCACGTTGCCTTGCGCCTCGGCGCGGCGCGCGGCGGCGTTGTAGTCGGGGCGCTCGCAGGCGGCGCTGTTGAAGTCGAGCTTGGGCTCGGTGCGCACAGGTTGTGCCCGCACCGCCACCGCTGCCGGCGCGGCAGTGGCCGGGGCCACCGTCACCACGCTCGGCGGCGGCGCCACGCGGGTCACGGTGATGGTGGGTGCCGGGTTGGGCGGCGCCTGCACGTTGACCTCGGGCGGCGGCACGAAGGACGGCGGCGGCGGCGCAAACTTGGGCGGGGGCGGCAGGTTCTCGGGCGGCGGCGGCGGCGGCGGCTTGACCTCTTCGATGATCTTGGTTTCGAGCGGTGACTTGATCACCTCGACCAAGCGCTGCGCAAGGCCGTTGACGAGCGCCCAGCCCAGCACGATGTGCAGCACCACGACGATGCCGAAGCCCATCGCGTGCTTGCCAGAGTTCTGTTGTTGTTCGGCGAAATCCACTCGTTCCTCCAACCCGCCTCGCGCAGAGCAGACGGCACTTGTTGCGTCGCCTGTGTCGTCCAAAACGGCCCTGTGAGCCGGCCTCGGCAACGCATGCCCGAGGGGCGCGACTATATCGTGAACGACCTCGCCATTGACCCGGGCATCACCCTAAGCGCGGGGGTGCGCAGCCGTACCGACAAGTAACTGTCGCAGGTGTGCAAGATCGATGCCCTGCGACGTCCGGGCCGCTGTTTCTTAGCGCCGCTGGGCGTGCAGGGCGAGCGCTTCGACAGCCCGTTCAATGGCGTCGGCGGCGTCACAGACCACCACCTGACGCGATGGAATCGAGCGTAACCAGGTCATCTGCCGTTTGGCGAGCTGGCGCGTCGCGGCCAGCGCAGCGGAGCGTGCAGCAACCGACGCGGCGCCGGCCTGAAGCCCATCGTCGAGCGTCAGCCAGAGCTGCCGATAGCCGACGCAGCGCATCGACGGCAGGCCGAGGTGCAGGTCGCCGCGCTCACGCAGTGCGCGCACCTCGCTCAGCAGGCCGGCGTCCAGCATGGCATCGAAGCGCGCGCCGATGCGTGCGTGCAGCCACGGGCGCGACCGCGGCTCGAGGGTCACCATCGGCCAGGCCGCGGCCGCCGGCGGCGCCAGCGCGCGTGCCGCGCCCTGGTGCCAGCTCGACAGCGCGCGGCCGGTCAGGCGCCAGACTTCCAGCGCGCGCTGGATGCGCTGCGAGTCGGCCGGCGCCAGCCTTGCGGCGGTGACCGCGTCGACGCGGGCCAGCTCGGCGTGCAGGGCCGGCCAGCCCTGTGCGGCGGCCTCGCGGTCGATTTCGGCGCGCGTCGGCGCGTCGGCGGCGGGCAGGGCATCCAGGCCCTCGCGCAGCGCCTTGAAGTACAGCATCGTGCCGCCGGTCAGCAGCGGCACGTGGCCACGCTGGCGGATCTCAACCACCAGCCGTTCGGCGTCGGCGACGAAGCGCGCGGCCGAGTAAGACTCACGGGGGTCGAGGATGTCGATCAGGTGGTGCGGCACGGCGGCACGCTCGGCCGCGGTGGGCTTGGCGGTGCCGATGTCCAGGCCCCGATAGACGAGCGCAGAGTCGACGCTGATGATCTCGATCGGCAGTTGTCGGGCCAAGGCCATCGCCACCGCGGTCTTGCCGCACGCCGTGGGTCCGGCCAGGCACAGCGCAGCGGCGTTCACTTTTGGCCCAGCCGCTGCACCAGGGTCCAGGCCACGGCGCAGGTGGCGAGTGACCAGAACGCCAGCCCGTAGGCCAGCGGCCGCGTGCTGCCGTCCAGCGCCGTGCCCAGCCAAAGGCCGATGCCAAAGGCCACCACGGCGAGCAGGAAGCCGGCCAGCGCCGAGGCGGTGCCGGCCGCGTGCGGAAACGGTGCCACCACGCCGGCCTGGCCACACGGCTGGTGCATGCCGTGGCCAAACAGGTACAGACACTGCGGCAGCAAGACGGCCCACACCGCCTGCACGCCGGCAAGTGCCAGCCCCGCCGCAGCGATGCCGCCGGCCAGCGTGAACCAGCCGCCGCGGCGCACCGCAGCCGCCATGCCGTGGCGGGCGATCCAGCGGCGGCAAAACAGCGTGGCGACGAGATAGGTCAGCGAGCCCGCTGCCATCGCCATGCCGTAGCCGGCGGGCGTGAGGCCGAGCACGTCGATGTAGACGAACGATGACGCCGCCAGCACCGTGAACAGCCCGCCGTAGGTGCAGGCCACCAGCAAGGCCCAGGCGCGAAACACGCGGTCGCCGGCGATGGCGCGCCAGTTGCGCAGCAGGCCGCGCCACTGCGTGGCATCGCGATTCAGGCGCGGCGCGGTCTCGGGCAGGCGGGCCGCCACGAAGGCCAGTGTCAGCGCGCCCACCGCGGCCACCAGCGCGAGCGCGCCGCGCCAGCCCCACAGCGCCGCCGCGGCGCCGCCGGCCAGCGGCCCGAGCAAGGCGATCACGCCCAGACCCGTGAGCGCCAAGGCCATCACCTGTGCGCCCTCAGTAGGTTCGTAAAGGTCGCGCACGATGGCCCGCGCGCACACCACCGCCGCGGCCATCGCGATGCCCTGCAGCACACGCCAGGCGATGAGGGCGTCGATGCTGCCGGCAGCCGCCGCCCCCAGACTGGCGCCGGTGTAGATCACGAGCCCCACCAGCAAGACCGGTCGGCGCCCGACACGGTCGGCCAGCGGGCCCCAGGCCATTTGCGCAAGGCCAAAGGCCAGGATCAGCGCCGACATCGTGAGCTGCGCGCTGCTCATCGGCGCGCCCAGCGCGGCGGTCAGCGCCGGCAGCGCCGGCAGGTAGACGTCGGTGGTCACCGGCTGCAGGCCAAGCAAGAGGGCCAGCGCAAAGGCCGCCAGGCCATGGGCCACGAGCGGCGGGTTGGCCGTGTTGGTGCTGGCGGTGGCAGGGGTCCTCATCGGGTCGAGACTAACAGGCAGCCGCCGCGCTCCAGCCCGCATGCTGCAATGCACAATCGCGACCTCGGTTCCTCAAAAAGGTCAGGCATGCGACGCGTCGTGTTCAACCAGAAGGGCGGGGTCGGCAAGTCGACCATCACCTGCAATCTCGCCGCCATCGCGGCCAGCCAGGGGCAGCGCACGCTGCTGGTCGATCTGGACCCGCAAGCCAACTCCACGCGCTACCTGCTGGGGGCCGACGCAGCCGACTGCGGGCCCGGCGCGGCCGAATTCTTCGAGACGACGCTGAAGTTCAGCGTGCGTGCGCCGAAGACGGCCGACTTCATCGTGCCGACGCCCTTCGAAGGCCTGCACCTGATGCCGGCCAGCCCGCTGCTGGACGAGCTGCACGGCAAGCTCGAAAGCCGCTACAAGATCTACAAGCTGCGTGATGCGTTGATCGAACTCAAGGGCGAGTACGACGCGGTCTGGATCGACACGCCGCCGGCACTGAACTTCTACACGCGCTCGGCGCTGATCGCGGCCGAACGCTGCCTGATCCCCTTCGACTGCGACGACTTCTCGCGTCAGGCGCTGTACGGCCTGCTCGAGAGCGTCAAGGAAATCCAGGCCGATCACAACGCCAAGCTGATGGTGGAGGGCATCGTGGTCAACCAGTTCCAGGCCCGCGCCAGCCTGCCGCAGCGCGTGGTTCAGGAGCTGGTGGACGAAGGCCTGCCGGTGCTCGAGCCCTACCTGAGCGCGAGCGTGAAGATGAAGGAGTCGCACGAGGCCGCGCTGCCGATGATCCACCTTGATGCGCGCCACAAGCTGACGCGCGAGTTCGTGGCGCTGTTCGAATCGCTGGACTGACCCGCTGGACTGAATCGCTGGCGGGCCGTCAGAAGCGTTCGTCGTCGCGCAGGTAGCGCCACTGGCCGGCGGGCAGCGGCCCCAGCGCCACGCTGCCGATGCGCACGCGCTTGAGGCCCAGCACGCGCAGGCCCACCAGCTCGCACATGCGGCGGATCTGCCGCTTGCGGCCCTCGCGCAGCACGATGCGCAGCTGGTCTTCGTTTTGCCAGCTCACGCGAGCCGGGCGCAGCACCACGCCGTCGAGCTCCAGGCCGCGGCGCAGCCGCTCCATGTCGGCTTCGGGCAGGCGGCCGGCTTGCGTGTACTCAACACGCACCAGGTACTCTTTTTCGACGCGGGTCTCGTCGCCGATCAGCCGCTTGGCGACGCGGCCGTCCTGCGTGAAGACCAAGAGCCCGGTGGAGTCGATGTCCAGCCGCCCGGCCGGTGCCAGATGGCGCAGGTGCGCGCCGCGAAACTCGATGCGCGAGTTGTCTTCTGTCCAGCGATTGGCTTGCGTCACCAGCACGATGGCCGGCTCGTGGCCGTCTTCGGCCTGGCCGCTGACGTAGCCGACGGGCTTGTGCAGCAGCACGGTGACGCTGCGCGCCTGCTCGATGCGTGCGCGCTCGTCGATCTGGATCGCCGCATCGGGTGCGACGCGCTGGCCCAGCGCCACCGGCTTGCCGTCCACGCGCACCCAGCCGGCCTCGATCCAGTCGTCGGCCTCGCGGCGCGAGGCGAGGCCCCGCTCGGTGATGAGCTTGGAGACGCGCACGCCGGTGGGTGCTGGCGGCGCCACGGCAACGGGTGGCGGTGGCGGTGCCGGGGCAATCCGGGGCGGCGCGGCGATGGGGCGCGGCGGCCGTTGCGGCCGTGGGGGCGCCGCGGGCCGCGGTGGACGATCAGGGCGCGCGTGGGGGGGGCGCTCGATCGGCCGTGCGTCGCGGCGTTCGGCCGCCGCGGGCGTCGGTGCGGGTGTGGGTTGTGGTGCGTGCTGCGGTGCCGGCTTGGCCGACCGCGGCGCGGTCAGGGCGCGCACCGGCGTGCGAAAGGGGTCGCGCGGCGCGGCGCGCGGTTTGATGCTGATCTTGGGGCGGTCGGCCATGGCTGGATTTCACCATGGCGCGTGCGACTGTCCGCAGTCTTTGTCAGAAGCCGCTATCGTGCGCGACCCATGCGCATGCGTCATCCCTTGAAGGGGCCCTTTAAGTGGCTGCGATCGATCGCTGCGGCGCTGCTGTTGGGCGCGGCCGGGGCCGCGTTTGCGGCCGTGCCGCTGGCGCCGGCGCTGCAGGCCGAGTTCGACGCCGCGGTGCTGGAGTACGAGTCCGGCCGCCACGCCGTGGCGCAAGCGGCCTTCGAGTCGCTGGCGCGACGCAAGGTCGCGCCGGCCGAGTTCAACTTGGCGGTGATGCACCTGCGAGGCGAGGTGCCACGGCCCGATCTGCGACGCGCCGAGCAGTGGCTTACGCGCGCTGCGAGCGCTGGCTTCGTGACCGCGCAGTTCATGCTGGGCCACAGCCTCGAGAACGGCGCCTTCGGCCGCCGCGATCTCAAGCGCGCGCACGATTGGTACGAGCGCGCGGCGCAAGCCGGCAGCGTCGACGCGCAGGTGGCGATGGGCACGGCGCATTACCTCGGCCGCGGCCGGCCCAAGGATGCAGCGCGCGCGGTGCACTGGTTTCGCGAAGGCGCCAAGGGCGGCGATGTCGGCGCGCAGTACCTGCTGGCGTCGATGTACGAGCAGGGCGACGGCGTCGGGCGCGACCTGCGCCTGGCGCGCTACTGGTACGACATCGCGGCCAAGAACGGCGACGAGGCGGCGCCGGGCAAGGTGCAAGAACTGGACGCCAAGGCCGCTACAGCACCACCTTGACCATGGGGTGCGTGCTCAGCGTGCGGTAGAGCTCGTCGAGCTGCTCGCGGCTGGTGGCCGTGACGGTGAGCGTCAGCCCCAGGTACTTGCCGGCCTTGCTGGGGCGGCGCTCAAGGGTGGCCATGTCGAAGGCGTCATCGAATTGCCGCGCCACCGCCACCATGGCGTCCTCGAAGCCCTCGACCTGCAGGCCCATTACCTTGATCGGAAAGGCGCTGGGGTACTCGATCAGGCTGGGTTCGGGCGCTGGCCCCGGCGCGGTCTCGGCCATCAGATCGACATCGTGAGCTTGGCGCGTTGATAGGCCTCGTGCAGACGCGCGTACACCGGGCCGGGCTTGCCGCGCAGGGCGCCGTGGCCCACCTGCTCGCCATCGATGCGCGTCACGGGCAGCAGCTCTTTGGTGGCCGAGCTCAGCATCACCTCGTCGGCGGCGCGCACGTCGGCCTCGGCGATGGGGCGCAGGTTGTAGGCGATGCCGCAGTCCTCGCACAGCTCGCGCAGCAGCTCGACGCGCACGCCCTCGAGCACGTGCTCGCTCTTGGGCGGGCCCAAGAGCGCGCCTTCGTGCGCCACCCAGACGTTGCTGGACGCGGCCTCGGTGAGAAAGCCGTCGCGGAACATGATGGTCTCGGCGCAGCCGTGGTCGGCCGAGATCTGGCGCGCCAGCACATTGCCCAGCAGGCTGGTGCTCTTGATGTCGGCGCGCTCCCAGCGGAAGTCGCGCGCGGTGATGCAGGCCACGCCGGCATGGCGCTGCTCGGCCGTCGGCGACTTCATGGCGTTGGCCATCATGAACACGGTGGGTGTCATGCCTGGCGTGATGACGTGGTCGCGCGGGCCCACACCGCGTGTGACCTGGATGTAGACCACCTGGTCGGCCTCGGGCCGCGACTGCACCAGGGCGCGGCAGCGCTCGAGCCACTGCTCACGCGTGGCCGGGTTGGCGATGCGCAACTTGCCCATGCTGCGCACCAGGCGGGCCAGGTGCTCGTCGAAGCGGAACAGGCGCTTGCCGTAGACCGGCACGACATCGTAGACGCCGTCACCGAAGATGAAGCCGCGGTCGAGCACCGGCACCCGTGCCTCGGCCACGGGCAGGTACTCGCCGTTCAGGAAGCAGAGGTCGGGTGTGTTCATGGGCTTACCAGACTGGGCAGGAACGTTGTGGACGATAGACCAGCGCGGCGCGCGCGTGTGGCGCCACACCATGGCTTGTTGGCCGGGGGCCATAGACCATCGTAATGCCGCCGCGCTGCGGCGCGACTTGCGCCGGCGCAAGGCGGCCGCCGGCCAGTAGGATGAGCCAAGAACTGAGGCAGTTCGAGAGCGTGGATGGGCCGTCCGCAGGGTTCAAGGTGCGGCATGTCGACCAACCAGGCTTAGACACGTTCTGTCAGTGTGGACACACCCGCTGAATGCTGTCACCCTGCCCGGCTGAGGTGTCGCCCGCCATGCACAGGCAGGCCACTTTGGGGCAACAGGGGGGTGCGTGATGGTTGATCGCGATCTCGCCAAGCAATTTGGCGCCAGGCTGGTGGGCATCTTCACAGGGTCGATCCTCACGAAGTTGATCGACATCGGTTACCAGACCGGCCTATTCGAGGCCTCAAGTCTCGGCCCGGCGACGAGCCCGGAATTGAGCGAGAGAGCCGGACTGCGCGAACGCTATGTGCGGGAGTGGCTGGGGGCCATGGCGACGAGTGGCATCTACAGCTACGACGCGGCGACGCAACGCTACACACTGCCGGACGAACACGCGGCTGCGTTGACGGGCGCCGGCGCTTCGAATCTCTGTCCCAACAGCCGCATGATCAACCACTTCGGCACTCATCTGCCTCAGCTCGTGAGGTGCTTTCGCGAGGGCGGCGGCATACCCTACTCTGCCTATCGACCGGTGTTCACCCAGTGCATGGACGATAGCTGGCGCCGGATTTTTGACCAGTATCTGGTGGACTCGTTCATCGGGGCCGTCGACGGGGTGACCGAGAGCCTGCGTCAGGGTATCCGTGTCCTGGACGTCGGCTGTGGCACCGGCCACGCGATGAACCTGCTGGCTCGCGACTTCCCCAGTTCGACGTTTTCCGGCTATGACATTGCGGGCGACGCCATCGAAAGCGCGAACGCCGAGGCGCAAGCCTTGGGGCTGGCCAACGCGACCTTCAGCGTGGTGGATGTGGCAAAGCTTTCGGACAGTCCCCGCTTCGACCTCATAACGGCATTCGACGCCATTCACGACCAGGTGGCACCGGACGCCGTGCTGCACGGCATCAGCCGGGCGTTGACGCCGAGTGGCACCTTCCTCATGATCGACTTCAAGTTCAGCAGCAGGGTCGAAGACAACATTGGCAATCCGTTTGCTCCCATGTATTACGGCATCAGCCTGATGCACTGCATGCCCGTGTCGCTGGCCTCAGGTGGCGCAGGCCTCGGCACCGTGTGGGGTGAGCAGCTCGCCAGGCAAATGCTGGCCGAGGCAGGTTTCGGCCGCGTCGAGATGCGGGACGTGCCTCGTCCGCAGAACTGCATCTACGTTTGCCGGCACTGAGCGGGGTGTCGCAAAGTCATCGACACGTTTCGCCGTCAATGACGATCTGGACAGCGCGCTCGCCGCTGGACAGGGTGGCGCGCCACACCCGGAGCCGCTACTTGATCCAGAGCCGAATCGCGTCCCAGGCGCGGCCGAAGATGCCGGCCAGCGCCACCGGCTCCTGCACCACCAGCGGCACCGTGGCCACGGTGCTGCCGCCAGCGGTGGTGATCTTGATGCTGCCCACGCGTTGCCCGGCAGTGAGCGGCGCCACCAGCGGGTCGGTGCGCTCGATGACCGTCTTGAGCTTGTTGCCTTCGCCCTTGGGCACGGTGACAAAGAGCGCACCCGCGGCGCCGAGCTTGGCCTCGGCCTGCACGCCCTTCCACACCGGCACCGTGGCGACGGCCTTGTTGGCCTCGAACAGACGCACCGCGTCCCAGGCCTGCCAGCCCCAGTTGAGCAGCTTCAGGCTCTCGGCGGCGCGCGCCTCGCGGCTGTTGGTGCCCAGCACCACCGTGAGCAGGCGGCGCTTGCCGGCCGGCGTGTCGCGCGCCGAGCTGGCCACCAGGCAGTAGCCGGCAGCCTCGGTGAAACCGGTTTTCATGCCGTCGACCGAGGGGTCACGGCCGAGCAGCATGTTGCGGTTGTCCTGCAAGATGTTGTTGAAGCTGTACTGGCGAATGGCGTAGAGGGGATAGAAATCCGGGTGGTCGTTGATGATGCGCGCGGCCACCGTGGCGACGTCGCGTGCGCTCATGTAGTGGCCCGGCTCGGTCAGGCCGGCGACGTTCTTGAACTGCGTGTTCTTCATGCCCCAAGCCTGCGCCTGGCGGTTCATCGCGTCGACAAAGCTCTCCACCGATCCGCCCACGGCCTCGGCCAGCACGATGGCGGCGTCATTGCCGCTTTGCACGATCAGGCCGCGCAGCAGCTCACTCACCTTGGGCGTCATCTTGGTGTCGACGAACATCAGCGAGCCACCGGCCTTGCGCTCGTTCCAGGCACGCACCGACACCGGCAGCGTCTGCTCGAGCGCGAGCTTCTTGTCGCGGATGGCGTTGAACACCAGGTAAGCCGTCATCAGCTTGGTCAGCGAGGCCGGCTCGGCCTGCGCGTCGGCCTCGCGCTCGGCCAGGATCTGCTGGCTGGCCAGGTCGATCAGCAGGTACTGGCGCGCCGCCACTTCGGGCGGCTGCGGCGTCTGCGCGACGGCGGCTGCACAGCAGGCGGCCAGGGCTAGGGCAAGGGCACGGGCAATCAGCGACTTCATTGAAAGGGTCCGAAGCATGGCGTGCCGGCGGCACGCGCGGGAATGGGCAAGTCAGGCGGCGGGGCGTGCGCCCCAGGCCGCTGTGATGATGTGGCGCAACACCGTCAGCTGGCCATGAAAGAAGTGGCCAGCGCCCGGCAGCACGGTGACCGGCAGCGACTGCGGGCGTGCCCAGTCGAAGACGGCGGCCAGCGGCACCACATCGTCGGCTTCGCCATGCACCACCAGCGTGTCGGCCGGCACCGCGGCCGCGACGAAGTTGACGACCGCAGGCGCGATCAGCACCAGGCGCTCGGCGTGCTCGGACTGCGGCAGCCGCACGGCGGCCTGCGTGGCGACGTAGCCGCCGAAGGAGAAGCCGCCCAGCACCAGCGGCTGGCCGGCCGGCCGCAGCGCTGCGACCACGGCCAATGCGTCGTCGATCTCGCCGCGGCCTTCGTCCCAGCCACCGGCCGAGCCGCCGATGCCGCGAAAGTTGAAGCGCACGCTGGTGTAGCCCAGTTGTACGAAAGCACGCGCCAGCGTCTGCACGACCTTGTTGTCCATCGTGCCGCCGAACTGCGGGTGCGGGTGGCACAGCACGGCCACGCCGCGCAGCGTGCCGTGGGCCGGGCTGTCGATGGCGCATTCGATGGCGCCAGCCGGCCCGTCGACCGTGCGCCGCTGCGTGCCGGCGTTCATCGGCCGACGTCGGGGGCCAGCAGCAGCCGCTCGACGACCTTGCCGTGGCGCAGGTGCGAGTCGACGATTTCTTCGATGTCGTGCTTGTCGACGTAGGTGTACCAGGTGCCCTGCGGGTAGACCACGGCCACCGGCCCGCCGGCGCAGCGGTCCAGGCAACCCGACTTGTTGACGCGCACGCCGCCCGGCCCGGCCAGGCCGGCGGCCTTGACGAGCGACTTGCAATGGTCGAAGCCAGCCTGCGCATCGTTGTCGGCACAGCAGGCCTCGCCGGGCTTGCGCTGGTTGAGGCAGAAGAAGATGTGGTGTTGGTAGTAACCCATGGGGCGATTGTAGGGAGTCGGGCATTGGGTCTTCGGAAACGAAAAACCCCGCCGAGGCGGGGTTGGCTTGAAGCCTGCGGCGCGCCGGCCGCAAGGTGCTTCAGCGGCTGCGGCGGCGGGCTGCGCCCAGGCCCAGCAGGGCCAGTGCGGCAAGTGCCAGCGAGCCCGGCTCGGGGACGCCGTTGGCGCTGCTCGTCGCGCC
>JANPMR010000082.1:0-3129 GCA_031427055.1 Rubrivivax sp. | reverse complement strand
GGCGACGGCAACCTGCATCCGCTGATCCTGTTCGACGCCAACGACCCCGACCAGCTGCACCGCTGCGAGCTCTTTGGCGCCGACATTCTCGAGACCAGCGTGGCGCTGGGCGGCACCGTCACCGGCGAGCATGGCGTGGGCGTCGAGAAGCTCAGTTCGATGTGCGTGCAGTTCTCGAGCGAAGAGCGCGAGCAGATGTTCGCCGTCAAGCGCGCCTTCGACGCTGCCGGCACGCTCAACCCCGGCAAGGTGATCCCGACGCTGCAGCGCTGCGCCGAGTACGGCCGCATGCACGTCAAGCGCGGGCTGCTGGCCTTTGCCGAGCTGGAGCGGTTCTGACGATGACCCCTGAACTGTTGGACATCGTCGAACGCGTGCGCGACGCCGGGGCGCGCAAGGCAGGGCTGGACATCCGCGGCGGCGGCACCAAGGCTTTCTACGGCGGCCTGCCGCAAGGCGAGCCGCTGGACGTGACGCCGCTGGCCGGCATCAGCAGCTACGAGCCGAGCGAGCTGGTTGTGACCGTGATGGCCGGCACGCCGCTGGCGGCGCTCGAATCGGCGCTGGCCGAATGCGGGCAGTGCCTGCCCTTCGAGCCGCCTCGCTTTGGCGCGGCGGGTCAAGGCAGCGAATCCGCGCCGCTGCGCGGCACAGTGGGCGGCATGGTCGCTGCCGGCCTGGCCGGGCCGGCGCGCGCGGCGGTGGGCGGCGTGCGCGACTACGTGCTGGGCGCCACGCTGCTCAATGGCCGCGCCGAGCTGCTGCACTTTGGCGGCACGGTGATGAAGAACGTCGCCGGCTACGACGTGTCGCGCTTTCTGGCCGGCTCGATGGGCATCCTGGGCGTGATCTGCGAGGTCTCGCTCAAGGTGCTGCCGCGGCCTGCGGCCACGCAAACGCTGCGCCTCGAGGCCAACGCCGCACAGGCCGTGCGCAAGCTGGGCGAGTGGCGCAGCCAACCGCTGCCGCTGAACGCCAGCGCCTGGTGGGACGGCGCGCTGGTGCTGCGCTTGTCGGGCGCCGAGGCCGCGGTGCGTGCGGCGCGCTCGCGCATCGGCGGCGAGGTCATCGAGCCGGGCCTGGCGCAGGCCGTCTGGACCGGCCTGCGCGACCACAGCGATGAGTTCTTCATCGGTGCGGCGCGCGCCGTCGAGGGCGGTGCCGCGCTGTGGCGGCTGTCGGTGCCGGCCACGACGCTGCCGCTCAAGCTCTCGGGCGAACAGCTCATCGAGTGGGGCGGCGCGCAACGCTGGATCTGCACCAGCGCGCCGGCCGCCGTGCTGCGCGACGTCGCCGCCGCAGTGGGTGGCCATGCGGTGATGTTCCGCGGTGCCGATCGCTCAACAGGCGCTTTCGAACCTTTGAAGCCGCCGCTGGATCGCATCCACCGCGAGCTGAAGAAGTCCTTCGATCCTGACGGCATCTTCAACCACGGCCGTCTCGTGCCCGGGCTTTGACGATGAGCCTTGATGTCGTCGAGGACATGCGCGATTACTACGCGCGCCGGGCGGCCTACTACGAGCGCGTCTATTTCAAGCCCGAGCGCCAGACCGACCTGCGTGCCATGGAAGCCGCGATGGCGGCGCCTTTCGCCGGCCGTCGCGTGCTCGAGATCGCCTGCGGCACGGGCTGGTGGACGCCGCATGCCGCGCGCGACGCAAAGGCCTGGCTGGCCACCGATCTCAACCCCGAGACGATGGACGTGGCGCGCGCCAAGGCGATGCCGGATTGCGTGCAATTCGAGACCGTCGACGCCTACACGCTGCAGCAACTCGGTGCCCGAAGATTCGACGCCGCCGCATCAGGCGGCGCGCCGTCATTCGACGCCGCGTTCGCCGGCTGCTGGTGGAGCCACGTGCCGCTGCAGCGCCTGCCCGGCTGGCTGAACCTGTTGCACGATCGGCTGCAGAGCGGCGCGCGCGTGGTGTTCCTTGACAACAGCAACGTTCAGCTCAGCAGCACGCCGATCTCGCGCCGCGACGAAGCCGGCAACACCTATCAACAGCGCACGCTCGACGACGGCTCGTCGCACGAGGTGCTGAAGAACTTTCCCACCCGCGAGCATGCCTTTGCCATGCTCGGCCCGCGGGCACGCGATCCAAGCTGGACCGCCCACACCCACTACTGGGTGCTCTCCTACGAATTGAGCTGATGCAAACCAATCTTGCCGCCGAGTTCAAGGGCACCCCTGACGGCCAGGAGGCGGAAGCCATTCTGCGCAAGTGCGTGCACTGCGGCTTCTGCAATGCCACCTGCCCGACGTATCAGCTGCTGGGCGACGAGCTCGACGGCCCGCGCGGCCGCATCTACCTGATGAAGCAGGTGCTCGAGGGCGCCCCCGTCACGCGCAAGACGCAACTGCACCTGGACCGCTGCCTGAGCTGCCGCAACTGCGAGACCACCTGCCCGAGCGGCGTGCAGTACGGGCATCTGGTGGACATCGGCCGCAAGATCGTTGACGAGCGGGTCGAGCGGCCCGCCGGCGAGAAGGCGATGCGCTGGCTGCTCAAGGCCGGGCTCACGTCGCCGCTGTTCGGCCCGGCCATGAAACTCGGCCAACTGGCGCGGCCGCTGTTGCCGGCCAGTCTGAAGAACAAGGTGCCGGCCAGTGGCGGCGCGCGCGCCAAACAGTGGCCGACGCGCGAACACAAGCGCAAGGTGCTGATGCTGCTGGGCTGCGTGCAGCCAGCGATGATGCCCAACATCAACAGCGCCACCGCGCGCGTGCTCGACGCCGCCGGTATCCAGACCCTGGTGGCCGAGGGTGCCGGTTGCTGCGGCGCCATCCGCACCCACCTGGGCGACGTCGAGGGCGGCCTGGCCGACATGCGGCGCAACATCGACGCCTGGTGGCCGCTGGTGCAGGGCCTGACCTCGCAGGGCCGGGTCGAGGCCATCGTGATGAACGCCAGCGGCTGCGGCGTCAGCGTCAAGGACTATGGCCACGCGCTGGCCCAAGACAGCGCCTACGCCGACAAGGCCAAGCGTGTCAGTGCGCTCACGCGTGACATCAGCGAGCTGCTGCCCGAGCTGGTGGCCACGCTCAAGCCGCGCGTCAAGCTGCGCCAGACCCGGCGCCTGGCCTTCCATCCGCCTTGCACGCTGCAGCATGGCCAGCAGCTGCGCGGC
>JANPMR010000081.1:0-9762 GCA_031427055.1 Rubrivivax sp. | reverse complement strand
GGGCTGACGCACATCTTCGAATGTGGCCCCGGCAAGGTGCTGGCCGGCTTGGTCAAACGCGTCGACGGCGAGATTGTGAGCACGACCGTGCTCGACCTCGCGAGCCTGCAACAAGCCAAGGAGATGCTCGCATGAGTGACGCCGCTGTCGCCCAAGTGGCGCTGGTAACCGGCGCCTCGCGCGGCATCGGCCGCGCCATCGCCAAGGCACTGGCCGAAGCGGGTTTTCGTGTCGTCGGCACGGCCACCAGCGAGAGCGGCGCTGCCGCCATCGGCGAGGCCTTGGCGGCGCATGCCGGCTGCCGCGGCATCGTGCTCGATGTGACCGACGCCCCGGCGCTCGACGCCGCCATCGACGGCATCGCCAAAGAATTTGGCGGCCTGCATGTCCTGGTCAACAACGCCGGCATCACGCGCGACACCTTGTCGATGCGCATGAAGGACGACGACTGGGACGCCGTCATCGGCACCAACCTGCGGGCCGTGTTTCGCGCCTGCCGCGCGGCCACCAAGCCGATGATGCGCCAGCGCTATGGCCGCATCATCAACATCACCTCGGTGGTGGGCGTGAGCGGCAATGCGGGCCAGGCCAACTACGCTGCGGCCAAGGCCGGCGTGGCCGGCATGACCCGCTCGCTGGCGCGCGAGCTGGGCGCTCGCAACATCACCGTCAACTGCGTCGCGCCGGGTTTCATCGCCACCGACATGACCGAAGGCCTGCCCGAAGCCGCCAAGCTTGCACTGCTGGCCAGCATCCCGCTGGGCCGCCTGGGGCAGGCCGCAGAGGTGGCGCACGCGGTGGCTTTCCTGGCCTCGGCGCAGGCCGGCTACATCACTGGCACCGAGCTGCACGTCAATGGCGGCATGGTCATGAATTAGGCGCCGCAGAGCGTCACAATCCCGGCGCCTGCCCGGCCGGTAGAATCCCGGGCTGTTTTTCCGATCCCACTCCTGGAGGAGTCATGAGCGATATTGAAGCGCGAGTCAAGAAGATCATTGCCGAGCAACTCGGCGTGCCCGAATCCGACGTCACCAATGAGAAGGCCTTCGTGGCCGACCTCGGCGCCGACTCGCTGGACACCGTTGAACTGGTGATGGCCCTGGAGGACGAGTTCTCGATCGAGATCCCGGACGAAGAGGCCGAAAAGATCACCACCGTGCAACTGGCCATCGACTATGCGATGACACATCAAAAGGCCTGAGCACGATGACTCGGCGGCGCGTCGTCGTCACCGGCCTGGGCCTCGTCAGCCCGGTCGGCAACAGCGTGACCGAGGGCTGGGCCAACCTGTTGGCCGGGCGCGGCGGCATTGACCACATCACCAAGTTCGACGCTGCGGCCTTTGCCTGCCGCTTTGCCGGTGAGGTCAAGGGCTTCAACATCGAGGACTACATCCCGGCCAAGGAAGCGCGTCACATGGACGCCTTCATCCACTTCGGGATGGCGGCGTCCATGCAGGCGGTGCAGGACGCAGGCTTGCCCTTCGGCGACGCCTTGACCGAGGCATCGGCCGAGCGCATCGGCGTGATGGTGGGCTCGGGCATCGGCGGCCTGCCGATGATCGAGCAGACCGACGGCGAGTACCGCGAGCGCGGCCCGCGGCGCATCTCGCCCTTCTTCGTGCCGGCCTCGATCATCAACATGATCTCGGGCCACGTGTCCATCAAGTACGGATTCACCGGGCCCAACCTCGCGCTGGCGACGGCCTGCACCACGGGGCTGCACAGCATTGGCCAGGCGGGCCGGCTGATCGAGTACGGCGACGCCGACGTGATGATTGCCGGCGGCGCCGAGAGCACCGTGTCACCGCTGGGCGTGGGCGGCTTTGCCGCGGCACGCGCGCTGTCCACCCGCAACGACGACCCCAAGACGGCGTCGCGCCCCTGGGACAAGGATCGCGATGGTTTCGTGCTCGGCGAAGGCGCCGGCGTGCTGGTGCTGGAAGAGTTTGAGCACGCCAAACGGCGCGGCGCCAAGATCTACGCCGAACTGGCCGGCTTTGGCATGGGCGCCGACGCGCATCACATGACGGCGCCCAATGTGGATGGCCCCAAGCGCAGCATGCTCGCGGCGCTGCGCAACGCGGGCGTCAACGCGTCTGACGTGCAGTACCTCAACGCGCACGGCACCAGCACGCCGCTGGGCGACCTGAACGAGACCAACGCGATCAAGCTCGCGTTCGGCGAGCACGCGCACCGGCTCGTCGTCAACTCCACCAAGTCGATGACCGGTCACCTGCTCGGCGGCGCCGGCGGCATCGAGTCGGTCTTTACTGTGCTTGCCGTGCGAGACCAGGTGTCGCCGCCCACGATCAACATCTTCAACCAGGATCCCGAGTGCGACCTGGACTACTGCGCCAACCAGGCGCGCGAGATGAAGATCGAATACGGCGTGAAGAACAACTTCGGCTTCGGCGGCACCAACGGCACGCTGGTGTTCCGGCGCGTCTGAGCAGTGCATGCGGCGCCGCCGGTCAGCGTGCGCGGCACGGGCGGGCCGGCGTGGCGCGCCGTGCAGGCGATTCTTCCGGGGCTTGCAACGGGCGCGCTTGGCGCTTGGGCGCTGGCGCACCTCGGCTGGCCCTTGTTGCCGGCCGCGCTTGCGGCTCTGGCGACAGCCGGATGGGCCTGGCGACTCGCGGCCCCCGTGCTTGCGGCCGTGGTCTGGGATGGCCAGCGCTGGACAATCGACGGCCAGGCGGCCGATCTCCAATTGATGATTGATCTGGACCGCTGGGTCTTGCTGCGCTGTCGTCCGCAAGGCCAGGCCCGCGCCAAGCGCTGGCTGGCTGTGGCGGCGTCCGAGGCCGGCACAGCCTGGCCGCTGCTGCGCGCGGCGCTGCACGCGCACCCCCCACCTGCGCCCGCGGCCGACCCGGTTGAACATGTCTGACTCCGACGTCGACGCGCTGCTCGTCGCCCGCGTCAAGCAAGGCGACGTGCGCGCCTTCGAGATGCTGGTGGTGAAGTACCAGCGCCGCATCGAGCGGCTGATCGGCCGCATGGTGCGCGACACCGACCTGGTGCAGGACATCGCGCAAGAGAGCTTCATCCGCGCCTACCGCGCGCTGCCCAAGTTCCGTGGCGAGAGCGCCTTCTACACCTGGCTGTACCGCATCGCCGTCAACACCGCCAAGAAGGCCTTGATGGCCCTCAAGCGCGATCCGCTGGTGTCCGAGTGGGTTCTGCGCCCGGATGACGACGGCGATGAAACTTCGCGCGTCGAGAGTGAACTAACTGACGGCGAAACACCCGAAGCCCTGCTTGCCAGCAAGCAAGTCGCCGCTGCCGTCAACGCCGCCATCGAGGCGCTGTCGGCCGATCTGCGACAAGCCATCACGCTGCGCGAGATTGAAGGCCTGAGCTACGAAGAAATTGCCGAAGTCATGAACTGCCCCATCGGAACCGTGCGTTCGCGCATCTTTCGCGCCCGTGAAGCGGTTGCAGCCCGCTTGCGGCCGCTGCTCGACGCCCGCGGCGGCGGGCGTTGGTGAGGCCCGCGCAACATGGCTAAGCGTCCCAACCTATCGCCCACGCATCCCGCATGAACCACAAGCCCACCCCAGACCGCGCCGTCGCAGCGCCACCCGATGATCTGCATGCCGACGGGCCGCGGCTGTGGCTGTCGGCGCTGGCCGATGGCGACGCCACCGCCCTTGACCGCGCCTGCGCGCACTGGCGCGATGACGCCGAAGCCCGCCGAAGCTGGCACGACTACCACCTGATCGGTGACGTCCTTCGCTCTGACGAACTGGCACAGCCGCTGGCGCGCGACGCCGCCTTCTTGCAAGGCTTTCGCGAGCGCCTGGCACAAGAGCCCGTGGTGCTGGCGCCGACGCCGACCCCGAAGCCAGTGCCGTGGCACGCGGCCGGCCGCTGGCGGGTGCCGATGGCCGCGGCCGCTGGCTTCGTCGCCGTCGCCGGCGTGCTGGTGGTGTTGCGCATGAGCGCTCCGGATGCGGCATCCGGCGGGGCGGTTCTGGCGGCCGCGTCAGGCGCTGGCGTGACGCGGGTGAGCAGCGATGCTGCGGTGGTCAATGCGGCCAATGCGGCCAACCCAGCACCAGGCCGCGGCGTGCTGCTGCGCGACGCGCGGCTCGACGAGTTTCTGCGTGCCCACCAGGCGGCGCGCGGCGGCGTGGCGGTGGCCGCGCCCGGCGGCGCGCTGCGGCGTGTCGAGGTGGTGGTGCCGGCGGGCGCCGAGCGGTGATGCGGCTGGCCCGGGTGCGTGCCTGCCACGCCTTGCTCTGCCTTGTCGGGCTGCTGCCGGCCGTTGTACTGGCGCAGGCGTCATCCGGGCAGGCCACTGGCGAAGCCCGCGCCTGGTTGGTGCGCATGCAGACTGCCGCTGTCAGCGCCAACTACCAGGGCACGATGGTGTTCAGCGCGGGCGGTGGCATGTCGAGCTCGCGCGTTTGGCACTACGTCGTGGGCGACCAGACCTACGAGCGCCTGGAGGCGCTCGATGGCCGCCAGCAGAACATCGTGCGCCACAACGACAGCGTGCAGACGATCTGGCCGCAGGCCCGCGTCACCGTGCTCGAGAGCCGCGACACGCTGTCGCCCTGGTCGACCACGCCGCAGCCCATCGATCCGCAGGCGCTGGAGCAGTACGAGCTGCGCCGCGAGGGCCGGTCGCGCGTGGCTGGCCGTGAGGCCGCGGTGCTGCTGCTCGAGCCGCGCGACGCACTGCGCTATGCGCAGCGGCTGTGGGCCGACCTGGTGAGCGGCCTGATGCTGCGCGCCGATGTGCTGGGCCCTGGCGCGACGCGGCCGGTGCTCGAATCAACCGCCTACTCCGAGGTCGAGATCGGCGTGCGGCCGCAGCCCGAGCTGGTGCTGGGCGTGGCACGAAAGCTCGACGGCTATCGCGTTCTGCGCCCGCAGCACCGGCGCACCTCGCTCGAGGCCGAGGGCTGGGCGGTGGCCCGGCCGCTGGGCGGCTTTCGCCTGGCCGGCTGCCTGCGCCGCGGCATGGACAGCGCCGGCGACGACGAACCCGTGCTGCAGGCCGTCTTCAGCGACGGCCTGACGCATGTGTCGCTGTTCATCGAAGCCTTTCGCCCACAGCAGCACCGCAGCGATCTGCAGGCACAACAGGTGCAGCAAGGCGCCACCGCCAGTCTGGCGATGCGCCGCGGCGAGCACTGGATCACCGCCGTCGGCGATGTGCCGGCGGCGACTTTGAGGCTCTTTGTCGACGCCGTCGAGCGTCGCCGCCCCTGACCCCGCGCAGCGCGCGGCTGCCCACCCCGCATCCACTCCCGCATCCACTCCCGCACCCACCCAACTCAACGCATGAACACCCACATCCTGTCCGCTCAACGCCCCGTCGCCCGTCGTGGGGCCCTCATGCTCGCCGGCCTGGTGCTCGCTGGCGGCGCCTTGCTGCCGCAGCCCGGCCGCGCGCAGACCGTGCAGCTGCCCGACTTCACCGAACTGGTGGAGCGGGTCGGCCCTTCGGTCGTCAACATCCGCACCACCGAGCGCCGCAACAGCAGCGCCAGCGCCGGTGAGGGAGGCGAGGTCGATCCCCGCATGGAGGAGTTCTTCCGCCGCTTCGGCATCCCCATGCCCAACCGGCCCGGCCCGCGCGGTGGGCCGCGCGGTGGCAATGAAGACGAATCGCCGCAGCAGCGAGGTGTCGGCTCGGGCTTCGTGCTCAGCGCCGACGGCTTCATCATGACCAACGCGCACGTCGTCGACGGCGCCGATGAAGTCATCGTCACGCTCACCGACAAGCGCGAGCTCAAGGCGCGCATCGTCGGCGCCGACAAGCGCTCGGACGTCGCGGTGGTCAAGGTCGACGCCACCGGCCTGCCGTTCGTGAAGATCGGCGACGTCAACCGCCTCAAGGTGGGCGAATGGGTGATGGCCATCGGCTCGCCCTTTGGCCTGGACAACACCGTCACCGCCGGCATCGTCAGTGCCAAGCAGCGCGACACCGGCGACCTGCTGCCGCTGATCCAGACCGACGTGGCCATCAACCCCGGCAACTCCGGCGGCCCGCTCATCAACTTGCGTGGCGAGGTGGTGGGCATCAACTCGCAGATCTACAGCCGCAGCGGTGGCTTCATGGGCATCAGCTTCGCGATCCCGATCGACGAGGCGCAACGTGTAGCCGAGCAATTGCGCGCCAACGGCCGCGTCATCCGCGGGCGCATTGGTGTGACCATTGGCGCCGTCACCAAAGAGGTGGCCGAGTCCATCGGCCTGGGCCTGGCACGCGGCGCGCTGGTGAGCAACGTCGAGAAAGACGGCCCGGCCGACAAGGCCGGCGTCGAGGCCGGCGACATCATCCTCAAGGTCGACGGCAAGGCAGTGGAGAAGTCCAACGACGTGCCGCGCCTGGTGGGTGCCACCAAGCCGGGCAGCAAGACCGTGTTGCAGGTCTTCCGGCGCGGTGCCACCAAGGAGCTGAGCGTCGGCGTCGTCGAGTTCGAGGCCGAAAAGCCCGTCCGCCGCGCGGCCGCCGAGCCGGGTACCGCACCGCAGGCGGTCAAGAGCGTGCTCGGCCTGGCGGTGTCCGACCTGAGCGATGCACAGAAGAAGGAGCTGCGCGTGCGCGGCGGTGTGCGCGTCGACAGCGTCGATGGCGCCGCGGCGCGCGCCGGGCTGCGCGCGGGCGACGTGATCCTGTCGGTGGACAATGCCGACGTCGTCGACAGCAAGCAATTCGCGGCCATCACCGCCAAGGCCGACAAGGCCAAGACGGTGAGCGTGCTGGTGCGGCGCGGCGAGTGGACCAACTACATCGTCATTTCGCCGAGCCGCTGAGGCGCGCCGCATTGGGCCGCATTGGCGGCATCGGGCCGGGGGCGATCCGCCGGCCGGCCCGAAACCCCGGCCCGCAAGTTGACTGCGGAGCTGGGTCTTTCCACATTGTGGAATTTTGTCGAGGCGACCGGCGGCGTCCGCCGACGTCGATGGCCCCGGCCAAGTTAGTGACCCGTTACTTCAATTTCGAACGATCAGGGATTACCGTCAACGGCGTCTAGAATTCAAGGGATTGACGCCGAATTTACCCGCCAGACGGGCGAAAAGTGTTGTGTGCGTGATGATCCATCAGAGTGCCGTCGACCTGTTTATAAACTGTGCATAACTTTTCCCTGTCTGATCCCTGCAACGACCAGAAGTCAAGCAATGACGCGGCTTCCCGGCCGATGCTTTTGGCTACAATGAGGTCCCAACAAGCAGTTGCCAAACGTTCTGTTGGAAGGCGCGTCACCCATTTGACGCGCCTTTTTTTTTGCCTACCGCCGGGCTGCTTCGCAGCCCTTAACTTCGCTGCGCGAAGTTAGCGTCCGACACAGCGGCTACGCCGCTGTAGCACCGGCCAGAGTCCAGCCTTTCTGTTCATGAATCACATTCGAAATTTCTCGATCATTGCCCACATCGACCACGGCAAGAGCACCTTGGCCGACCGCATCATCCAGCGCTGCGGCGGCCTGTCGGACCGCGAGATGGAAGCGCAAGTGCTCGACTCGATGGACATCGAGCGCGAGCGCGGCATCACCATCAAGGCGCAGACCGCGGCGCTCGAGTACACCGCGCGCAACGGTCAGGTCTACCAGCTCAACCTCATCGACACGCCGGGGCACGTCGACTTCTCATATGAAGTGAGCCGCTCGCTCAGCGCCTGCGAAGGCGCACTGCTGGTGGTGGATGCGTCGCAGGGCGTCGAGGCGCAGACGGTGGCCAACTGCTACACCGCGCTGGACCTGGGCGTCACGGTGGTGCCGGTGCTGAACAAGATGGATCTGCCCAACGCCGATCCGGAGAACGCGAGGACGGAGATCGAGGACGTCATCGGCATCGACGCTGAGCACGCCATCCCCTGTTCGGCCAAGACCGGCATGGGCCTGGACGACATCCTCGAAGCCGTGATCGAGCGCATGCCCGCGCCGCGCGGCAACCCCACTGGGCCGCCGCGGGCCATGATCATCGACAGCTGGTTCGACAACTACGTCGGCGTGGTGATGCTGGTGCGCGTGGTGGACGGCAGCCTGAGCAAGGGCGAGCGCATCCGCATGATGGCCACCAACACGGTCTACGGCATCGAGCAGATGGGCGTCTTCACGCCCAAGAGCGTGCCGCGTGACACGCTCAAGGCCGGCGAGGTGGGCTTCGTGATCTGTGGCATCAAGGAGCTGCAGGCCGCCAAGGTGGGCGACACGCTGACGCTGGACAAGAAGCTGCCCAACAACGCCGGCCCCGCAGCCGCGGCACTGCCCGGTTTCAAGGAAATCCAGCCGCAGGTCTTTGCAGGCCTCTACCCCACCGAGGCCAGCGAATACGACCAGCTGCGCGACGCGCTGGAAAAGCTCAAGCTCAACGACAGCAGCCTGCGCTACGAGCCCGAGGTCAGCCAGGCGCTGGGCTTCGGCTTCCGCTGCGGCTTTCTGGGCCTGCTGCACATGGAGATCGTGCAAGAGCGCCTGGAGCGCGAGTTTGACCAGGACCTCATCACCACCGCGCCCAGCGTGGTCTACGAGGTCGAGCTGAACGACGGCACGGTGATGCTGGTCGAGAACCCGAGCAAGATGCCGGACATCGGGCGCACGAAGGAAATCCGCGAGCCCATCGTCACGGTCCACCTGTACATGCCGCAGGACAGCGTGGGCCCGGTCATGACGCTGGCCAACCAGAAGCGCGGCGTGCAGCTCAACATGTCTTACCACGGCCGCCAGGTGCACCTGACCTACGAGTTGCCGCTGGCCGAGATCGTGCTGGACTTCTTCGACAAGTTGAAGAGCGTGTCACGCGGCTACGCCAGCATGGACTACGCGTTCAAGGAGTACCGCGCCGCCGACGTCGTCAAGGTCGACCTGATGATCAACGGCGACCGCGTCGATGCCTTGTCGATCATCGTGCATCGCGAGCGCAGCCTGTACCGCGGCCGCGCCGTGGCGGCCAAGATGCGCCAGCAGATCCCGCGCCAGATGTACGACGTCGCGATCCAGGCGTCCATCGGCGCCAACATCATCGCGCGCGAAGACATCAAGGCGCTGCGCAAGAACGTGCTGGCAAAATGCTACGGTGGCGACATCACCCGCAAGAAGAAGCTGCTCGAGAAGCAGAAGGCGGGCAAGAAGCGCATGAAGCAGATCGGCGCTGTCGAGGTGCCGCAAGAAGCCTTCCTCGCCATCCTCCAAGTGGACGACTGAATTCCGATGACTGCCATGAGTTCCCTTACCGCGGCGCTGTACGGCGCGCTGGCCGTCTACCTGGGCGGCTGGTTCCTGGGCTTCTGGACCGGCAACTTCTCGTTGCTGCTGTTCATGCTGACCGTGTTCACGTTTGCCTTCTGGCTGGCCGAGCGCTTTCGCTTTGCGCCGGTACGGCTGGCGGCCGCGGCGCGTCTCGAAACCACCGATGCCGAGCGCCGCGCGCAGCTAGCCAAGCTGGGCATCGCCAAGGTCGACGGCGACGTGGCCGTGGCGCGCGAAAGGCTGTTGATGCAGCCCTGGTGGCTCGACTGGACGGCGGGGCTGTTCCCGGTGATCCTGATCGTCTTCCTGCTGCGCTCGTTTCTGTTCGAGCCCTTCAAGATTCCATCGGGCTCGATGGTGCCCACCTTGCTGGTGGGCGACCTCATCCTGGTCAACAAGTTTCACTACGGCGTGCGGCTGCCGGTGATCAACAAGAAGATCATCGACAACAACGCGGTCAAGCGCGGCGACGTGATGGTCTTCCGTTACCCGGTGGATCCGCGGCTCGACTACATCAAGCGCGTGGTGGGCCTGCCGGGCGACGAGGTGTC
>JANPMR010000080.1:0-1609 GCA_031427055.1 Rubrivivax sp. | reverse complement strand
GACCGACACCTGGTCGTAGCCGGCGGGCACGCCGATCACGATGTCGCACGGGTAGTCTTCACCCGGCAGCTTGAACTTCAAGGTGTTGCGGATGAAAGCCAGGCGCTGCGGAAACGAGTAGTAGGTCACCGGCAGGCCCAGGGCCTTGCCGAAAAGCTCGGCGATCCGGTTCTCGATGCCCTCGCCCTTGAGGTTCGAAAACGGCAGGTTGTTGGGATCTTGGCAGACGCGCAGCGCGCTGCGCTCCGCAGGCTTTTCCTGGGCCGTGGCAGTGGCCAGCAGTGCGCACATCGCCAGGCCAACGAGCGCGGTCGAGCACACGCGGCGCATCGGGACGCCGACGCCGGCGGGTCCAGCAATGTCAGCGGTCATTGGGCGATGGGCTCGACCTTGGCCCGCGTGATCTCGCCGTCGGAACGTCCCTTGAGGTACGCATAGAGTTGGTTGATGTTGTCCATCACCTGCGGGCTGTTGCCGAAGCTCTGCATGCCTTTTTCGACCCTGCCGTTGGTGACGACCGTGATGAAGTCTTCCTTCGACAGCGTCTTCAGGCTGTTGACAAGCGACGGGCCGACCAGGCCTTCCTGGTTGGCGCCGTGGCAGCGGTCACAGGCAGCGGCGCGCCAGGCCCGAAAACCCTTCATCGTTTCGGCGTCGACCTTGTAGCCCTCGACCACCATGTACGGCTTGGTTTGCGCGTGGGCCGCGCCTGCAAGACACAGCAGTGCAGACAACAAAACTCGCTTCAATTTCATGAGTCGATGATCCTCTATTCTGAGAAAAAAGGGAGACGGCACCCTCGCGGCTGCCATCTCCCGACTTGGCAAAGGGCTTCGGCCCGTCACGGCGCAGCCCCCCCTGGCCTTCTTTCAGTTGGGCAATGCGAACACCGTCAACGAACCTCCGAGTTCGGTGTATTGACTCAGTTCCTTGTACCCACCCACGGCGCCCAGGCCGTCAGAGTCTTTCTCGAGGCCTGCCGCCATGCCGATGCCGGCCCAGCCACCGATGCCCGAGAACACGCCCAAAAACTGCTTGCCCTTGTGCTCATAGGTGAAAACGTTGCCGATGATGCCCGACGGCGTTTTGAACTTGTACAGCAGTTTGTTGATGTCCTTGGCATCCACGCACTTCAGATAGCCCTCCAAGGTGCCGTAGCACGACAGGCCGCCAGCGGTATTGAGCGAGCCGCTCCAGACTGAGAACTTCTCGGCCTGGCTTTGCACGATCTTGCCGGTGCCGGCGTTCCAGGTGATGAAGTTGCCCATGCCGCCATGGCTGCCCAGCGCCGGGTACATCGCCAACGTCGCACCCACATACGGCTGACCGGCGGTGTACTCAACCTTGAACGGCTCGTAGTCCATGCAGACGTGGTTCGTCGGCACGTAGAACAGCTTGGTCTCGGGGTCGTACGACGCCGGCTACAGCAGCCACAGCAGCAGCAACAACCCCAGTAGTCAAAGCCAGAGCCACGCCGACAGCGCGTGTCCCGACATCGCGGCCTCGGTAAAGTCGGCACAAATTGCCGGCCTTTACGAACGCGCCGTCCAGCCGGCGCTGCTGGGTTGGGTTTTCGGCCTGCTGCCCCTGATCGCACTGTGGCCGCACC
>JANPMR010000079.1:0-8772 GCA_031427055.1 Rubrivivax sp. | reverse complement strand
CATGCGGCCGCGTGACGTGCTGGCGGCCTACCTCGACCGTCTGCGCACGCGCACCGAAGCCGGCTCCTGCATCAATCACGCCGCGGGCGGCTGCAGCCTGCCACGCGAGATGCGGTCGGACACCTGCAACCGCTTTCTGTGTCCGCCCCTGCACCAGCTTCGGGCCTGGCAGGACGGGCCCCAGCCACCGCAGGCCGTGGTGGTGGTGCTTCGGCGGCAGAACCAATGGGATCAGCACCGCGAGGGCCGCCCGAACGACATTGTCGGCACCGCGTTGGTGACGGCGGCGGGGGTTCTGCGGTTGGAGAACTGACTCCGGGGGCCGCTGCCGTGCGGCTCAGCCCGCCAGCGCCTCCCGCACCCCGTCGTCCAGCCCGTGGTGCTGGGGCCCGCGCTGCGCGATCTTGAGCGCGCCCATGCGGTTGCCCAGGGCGACGGCGCGTTCCAGGCTCCAGCCGCGCTCCAGGCCGTAGAGCAGGCCGCCGCGGAAGGCGTCGCCGCAGCCGGTGGGGTCGACCACTTCGGCCGCCTTGACGCCCGGCACGTGCGTGCGCTGGCCCTGCACCCAGAGCTCGCAGCCCTCGGCGGCCAGCGTCACCACCACGCCCTGCAGGTGCGAGCGCGACAGTGATTCGAGCGTCTGCCCGGTGCGCTCGCACAGCATGCGGCCTTCGTAGTCGTTGACGGCCACCCAGCTCGCGAGCTTGACGAATTCCATCAGCTCCTCGCCGTTGAACTGCGGCAACTGCTGGCCCGGGTCGAAGACGAAGGGGATGCCCGCGGCATTCATCTGTTGCGCGCGGCACTGCATGGCCTCGCGGCCGTCGGGGGCGATGATGCCGATGGCCAGGTCTTGCCGCTGCGGCGCCGGGATCAGGTGCGCGTTGCTCATCGCGCCGGGGTGGAAGGCGGTGATCTGGTTGTTGTCGCGGTCGGTGATGATGATCGCCTGCGCGGTGTGCAGCTCTTCGTCAAAGCGCACGTGATTGGTGTCCAGCCCCATGCCCTTGAAGCGCGCCAGGTAGTCGCTGCCGTCGCTGCCCAGTGCGGCCATCACCACGGGCTCGCCGCCCAGCAGGTGCAGCGTGTAGGCGATGTTGCCGGCGCAGCCGCCAAATTCGCGCCGCAGCGTGGGCACCAGGAAGGACACGTTGAGGATGTGCACCTGATCGGCCATGATCTGGTCGGCAAAGCGGCCCGGAAAGGCGGTGATGGTGTCGTAGGCGAGGGATCCGCAGATCAAGGCGGGCATGGGCGCTCCGTGGGATGGGTGATGGGGGCCGGCTGGCGTGGCGCCGCAGGCCGGCAGGTCAGGGGTAGAACAGTTCGATCGTGTAGCCGGCAATGGTCTCGAGTGCGAGTGCGGGAGCCGGCGCGCTGGCCGCCGCAGCGGCTTGCAGCGTGGCCTGCAGCGCGATCTCGCGGCCGGCGCCGATTGTCGCCTGCGCGGCGCCCAGATCGGCCACCCGCACCACCTTGCGCGCGATCAGGCGGCCCTGGCTGTCGGTGAGCGTGACATCCAGCGCGGGCAGCGCCACATCGATGCCGGCGCGGTTGCGCAGCACCACCGACAGGCGGTAGATGTTGGACTTTTCCACCCGCACCAGGCCGCTGCTCTCCACGGCCAGTGCGTCGATGACGCGCGCGGCGTCGACCGTGCAGCCCAGCGCGGCGCAGGCCTGCACCAACAGTGGCCGGGTGGCCGGAAAGCGCGCGGCGGCGAGGTCGCGGTACTCGACGGCGGCCTGCGCGGCCAGGCCCAGGGTGCCGGCCACGATGACGACAGCCAGCGCGGCGCGCACGGGGGGGCGCCGCCAACGTTCGGCACGCTCGGCCCGCACCACGAAGGACGGCCGGTCGCCGGGTTCGGCGCGCGGGTCGGTGGCCGTCAGGCCGGCCGTCGCCGCGCTGCCATCGGGGCGGGTCGCCCGCTCGTCGGCCGTGAAGTCGGAGTCCACGGGCTGCGAGTCGCCGGCCATCGGCTCGGGGTCGCGTGCCGGTTCTGGCGCGCGGGACGGCTCGGCGATGCGGCCAATCCAGGCGTCATCTTCGGCCGGCGCAGGCGCAGCCACCGGCGGCGCGGCCAGCGCCGCTTGTCGCGGCTCGCCGGTGTCGATGTCGGTGAGCGAGCGCGAGGCGTCGAACACCTCAGAGCAGCGCCCGCAGCGCACCCAGCCCTCGGACACCCGCAACTGATCCGGCACGACCCGAAACACGGTGCTGCAGGCGGGGCAGCGGGTGGCCAGACCGGAGGCCATCAGCGGGTCTGGCGCCGGGCCATCACAGGGGGCGCCGGGCGCACATCAGCACCCAGCCGTCTTCGCGGTCGGCCACGCGCAGCGCCAGAGCCGGTGCGTAGGCGGCCGTGATGTCGTCGGCCTGGCGCTCGAGGATGCCGGCCAGCACCAGCCAGCCGCCGGGTGCCAGGTGGCCCGTCAGCAGCGGCGCCAGCAGCTTGAGCGGCGTGGCCAGGATGTTGGCCAGCACCACGCCGTAGTGGCCCTGCGCCTGGTCGGGCAGGCCAGGGCGCAGCGTGACGCCGTTGTGCGCCGCGTTGTCACGCGTGGCCTGCACGGCTGCGGGGTCGATGTCGACGGCGTCGACATGGGCGGCGCCATGGAGGGCGGCGCCGATGGCCAGGATGCCCGAGCCGCAGCCGTAGTCGAGCACGCGCGCCAGATCGGCATCCGCCGGGTGCCGCGCCAGCCAGCGCAGGCACATGCGCGTCGTCGGGTGCGTGCCGGTGCCGAAGGCCAGGCCCGGATCGAGGCGGATCACCTGGCGCGCTTCGGCGGGCGGCTCGTGCCAGCTCGGCACGACCCAGAACTCCGGCGTGATCTCCACCGGCGTGAACTGCGACTGCGTCAGCCGCACCCAGTCCTGGTCGGCCATCGCGGCCAGCGCCTGCAGGTGCAGGCCGGCGCCGGCGTGGTGGGCCAGCAGCGCGGCAGCGGCGGCCTCGGCAGCGGCCTCGGTCTCGAACAGTGCCTTCAGCGTTGAACGCTCCCAGCCCGCAGCCGGCGCGGGCATGCCCGGCTCGCCGAAAAGGGCTTGCTCGCTCGCCGTGTCGGCGTCAGCGTCTTCGACCGATACCGACAGCGCGCCGAGCTCGTCCATGAGCAGGTCGGATACGGGTTCGACCAGCGCCTCTGGGGCGCGCAGGATCAGCTCGAACATCGCCATCACCCTGCCGGCGTCAGCGCCTGTGCTGGGCGAGCCAGCCTTCGAGGTAATGGATGGTGGTGCCGCCCTCGACGAACTTGGCGTCGACCATCAGCTCGCGGTGCAGCGCGATGTTGGTCTGGATGCCTTCGACGACGGTCTCGGACAGGGCTGTGCGCATGCGCGCCAGGGCCTGGTCGCGGGTGTCGCCGTGGCAGATGATCTTGCCGATCATCGAGTCGTAGTTGGGCGGCACGAAGTAGTTGGTGTAGACGTGCGAATCCACGCGCACGCCCGGCCCGCCCGGGGCGTGCCAGATCGTGATGCGGCCGGGCGAGGGCGTGAACTTGTAGGGATCCTCGGCGTTGATGCGGCACTCGATGGCGTGGCCGCGCAGCTGGATCTGGCGCTGCGTGAAGGGCAGCTTCTCGCCGGCGGCGACGCGGATCTGCATCTGCACGATGTCGATGCCGGTGACCATCTCGGTCACCGGATGCGCGACCTGCACCCGCGTGTTCATCTCGATGAAGAAGAACTCGCCGTTCTCGTACAGGAACTCGAAGGTGCCCGCACCCCGGTAGCCGATCTTCTTGCAGGCCGCGGCGCAGCGCTCGCCGATGCGCTCGATGACGCGGCGCGCAATGCCGGGCGCCGGCGCCTCTTCGATGATTTTCTGATGGCGGCGCTGCATCGAGCAATCGCGCTCGCCCAGCCAGACCGCGTTCTTGAAGCTGTCGGCGAGGATCTGGATCTCGATGTGGCGCGGGTGTTCGAGAAACTTCTCCATGTAGACCTGCGGATTGCCGAAGGCCGCCCCGGCCTCGGCGCGTGTGGTCTGTACGGCGTGGATCAGCGCCGCTTCGGTGTGCACGACGCGCATGCCGCGCCCGCCACCGCCGCCCGCGGCCTTGATGATCACCGGGTAGCCCACGGTGCGGGCGATGCGGATGATCTCCTTGGGGTCCTCGGGCAGCGCGCCCTCGGAGCCCGGCACGCAGGGCACGCCGGCCTTGATCATGGCCTGCTTGGCCGCGACCTTGTCGCCCATGATGCGGATGGCTTCGGGCGTGGGGCCGATGAAGACGAAGCCGCTTTTTTCTACCCGCTCGGCGAAGTCGGCGTTCTCGCTCAGGAAGCCGTAGCCGGGGTGGATGGCCTCGGCGTCGGTGACCTCGGCCGTCGAGATGATGGCCGGCATGTTGAGGTAGCTCAGCGCGCTGGACGCCGGGCCGATGCACACCGCTTCGTCGGCCAGCTTGACGTACTTGGCCTCGCGGTCGGCTTCGGAATAGACGACGACCGACTTGATGCCCATCTCGCGACAGGCGCGCTGGATTCTCAACGCGATCTCGCCCCGGTTGGCGATCAGGATCTTCTTGAACACGCGCTGCAGCCTACTCGACGATGAACAGCGGCTGACCGAATTCGACCGCCTGCCCGTTCTCGCACAGGACGCGGGTGACCTTGCCGTCGCAGTCGGCCTCGATCTCGTTCATGATCTTCATGGCCTCGATGATGCACACCGGATTGCCTTCCTTGACCGTGTCGCCCAGTTCGATCAAGGGCTTGCCGCCGGGGCTGGCCGAGCGGTAGAAGGTGCCGACCATCGGCGACTTGATGACGCGGCCGGCTGGCTCGGGTGGCACCTCGGCGACGGCCGCGGCTGGCGCGCCAGCAAATGCCGGCGGCTGTGCGTAGGTCATCGGGGCGGGCCCATAGGCCTGCGGCGCGGGCACGCCGGCCTTGACGATGCGCACCTTGCCTTCGGCTTCGGTGATCTCGAGTTCGGAGATATTCGATTCCGACACCAGGTCGATCAGGGTCTTGAGTTTTCGCAGGTCCATGGGGTTTGCTCCTCCGGTCTTGTTCTGCAGGGCGGCGCTGCGGGCCGCCCAAGGTCGTCGGGTCAGGCCTTTGGGGCCGGCCGCAGCGACAAGGCGTGCCGCAGCGCGAGCCGGTAACCATCGGCACCGAGCCCGCAGATCACGCCCACCGCGATTTCCGAGAGATAGGAGTGGTGGCGGAAGGCTTCGCGCTTGTGGATATTGGACAGGTGCACTTCGATGAAGGGCAGCGCGACACCGGCCAAGGCATCGCGCAGTGCGACGCTGGTGTGCGTCAGGCCGCCCGGGTTGATGATGATGAGCGCCGTGCCGTCAAGGCGGGCGGCGTGGATGCGGTCGATCAGCACGCCTTCGTGGTTGCTTTGCAGTGCATCCAGCGTGGCGCCGGCAACGGCGGCGATCTGCGTCAATTCGGTGTCGATCTCGGCCAGCGTCGTGCGGCCATACACCTCGGGCTCGCGCGTGCCGAGCAGGTTGAGGTTGGGGCCGTGAAGGACAAGAAGACGCATGTGCGAGTGGGGGCGACGCCGCTTCGGAGGCCGGACTTTACGCTTTTTGACTGCCGTTCAATGCCGCTGCCGGCAAATTGCGAGAAAACCCGCGGTTTCGGCGGCTGTGAGCCCTGGCCTCAGAGATCGGCCGCCCAGGCCTTCAGTTCGGCCAGGTGGATCTGGCCTGCGCGGCGCTGCCGCACGGCGCCGGCGCGGTCGATGAGCACCGTGAACGGCAGCCCGCCCTTGTCGTTGCCCAAGTCGCGGCTGAGCTGCGAGCCGTCGAAGCCGGCCAGCCCGATGGCGTAGCTCACCGGCGCTTTCTTCAGGAAGTCGCGCACCGCGCCCGGGTTGTCCACGGCCACGCCCACCACGCGCCAGCCTTGGGGGGCGTACTCGCGCTGGAACTGGTCGAGCTCGGGCATCTCCTTGATGCAGGGCGCACACCAGGTGGCCCAGAAGTTGAGCAGCAAGGGCGCGCCGCGCAGGCTGGCGAAGTCGAGCTCACCGCCTTCGGGCCGGGCCAGCCGCAATTGCCACAGGGTCGGCGACGCGGGCTCGCCGGTGGGCGCGCGGCGCTGTTGCCAGGCCACGCCGGCCAGTGCGGCCGCCGCGCCAGCGGTGCCCAGCATCCAGGTTCGGCGCTTCATGTCGGCTCGGCCATCAGCCGGCGCAACGCGGCCAGATCGCCGCGCCAGGCACGGCCGCGGGTGTCGGGCTTGAGGGCGCCACGTTGGTCGTCCAGGTCGTTGAGCATCAGGTGGAGTGTGACGGTTTCGCCCAGCGCCGCGCTGGGGCTGGCCACGGTCAGCACCTCGAGCGGCTCGCGGCCGGGGCGCTCAAAGCTGCCGGTGTCGAAATCGACGCCGGCGTTGATGAGCGCGATCTCGGCCGCCTTGGCGTCGTCGCAGTACAAATCCAGCAGCACCGACGACAGCCGCGTGGCCGTGCCGCGCCACACCGCGCCCGCCAGGTGCGGGCGGTACGCGGCCAGGCGCTGCATCCACAGCAGCGCCACCTCACGCAGGGCGGCCAGTTCGGCCGGCTGCGTGTCGGCCATGAACAGCGCGATGTGCTCGCGCACCTCGTCCTCGACCTCTTCGCTGGACGGCAGTGCAGCGCGGCGGCCGAAGGCGCGCGCCGCCTTGCGCTTGGCCGCGCCGTAGTCCATGCCTTCTTCCACGACCAAGCGGGCGGCGGCGACGGCAATCTCGGCGGTATCGCTCATCAGGAAACCGCCGTGCTGCGCACGGCGGTACTCGCCTTGGGAGCGGCCCGGCGGCTCATGGCAGTTCCACCGCGCCCATGCGCGCCATTACGGTGGCCGAGCGGTTGATCACGTAGGGCGAGCCGGGCCGCTTCTCGAAGCGCTTGGGCGCCGGCAGCATCACCGCCAGCCGCGCTGCCGGCTCGGCGCCCAGGCGCGCCGCGTCGACACGAAAGTAGTGCCGCGCCGCCGCCTGCGCGCCAAAGATGCCCTCGCCCCACTCCACGTGGTTGAGATAGATCTCCAGGATTCGCCGCTTGTCGAGCAGGCCCTCGAGCATCAGCGTCAGCACGAACTCCTGCGCCTTGCGCAGCACGGTGCGTTCGCCGTTGAGGAACAGGTTCTTGGCCAGTTGCTGGGTGATGGTGGAGCCGCCCACCAGCTTGGGCGGCCGCGCGCCGGGGCGTTGCGGCGCGCGCTGCTCGGCGCGCTGGTTGCGCTCCCAGGCCTTCTCGATCGCATCCCACTCGACGCCGCTGTGCTCCACGAAGCCGGCGTCCTCGCTCGCGACAACGGCGCGCTTGAGCTGCGTCGAAATGGCGGCGTCACCCACCCACTGCTGGCTCCAGCTGATGCGGTGTTGCAGGACGAGCAGCCGCCAGGCCTCGCTGCGCTGGAAGGCCGTGGACTCGGGTGCCACAAAGCGCATGAGGCCGATGCGCAGCGCGAAGACGCACTGCAGCGCCAGCGTGCACAGCAGCAGCAGTGCCGCCAGTCGGACGATGTGCGATAGCCAGGCGGGGCGGGTCTTCATCGCCCGGCCGCGATCTCGGCGCTCAGGGCGGCCAGCACCGGTGCGGTTTGCGGCCGCACGCCGCGCCACAGGGCAAAGGCCTCGGCCGCCTGTTCGACCAGCATGCCCAGGCCGTCGCGCGGCTCGGCGCCGGCGGCGCGCGCCCAGGCCAGGAAGGGTGCCGCCGCCGGCCCGTACATCAGGTCGACAGCCAGCGCGCCGGGGGCGAGCGTGGACGCCGGTACTGGCGATGGCGCGCCCTGCAGGCTGGAGGCCGTCGCGTTGAGCACGAGATCGAAGCCCTCACCGGGCGACTCGATCCCCGCAAGCGGCAAGGCCACGCCGTGCTGCCGCGCCCAGCCGGCATGGCGATCGACCAGCGCGCGCGCCTTGTCCGCGCTGCGGTTGACCAGCACCACCTGCGCCGGCCGCGCGGCAATGATCGGCCCCAGCACACCGGCAGCGCCGCCGCCGGCCCCCACCAGCAGCACGCGCAAACCGGCCAGCGCGCGGCCGGCGCCCTGCTCGATGTCGCGCACGAGGCCGACGCCGTCGGTGTTGTCGGCGAACCAGTCGTCGCCGTCCAGACACAGCACGTTGGCGGCGCCGGCGAGCAAGGCGCGCTCGCTGCATCGCGCCGCAAGCGCCGGCGCATCGAACTTGAAGGGCACCGTGACGTTGCAGCCCCGTCCGCCCGCGGCGGCAAAGCTGCGCACGGTGGCGGCGAAACCGCCCATCTCACAGCGCACGCGTTCGTAGACCAGCGCCTGAGCGGTCTGCTGCGCGAAGGCGGCGTGGATGAAGGGGCTGCGGCTGTGCGCCACCGGGTTGCCCAGCACGGCGTAGCGGTCAAGCGTCATCTCGCCTCCATCGGCTGTGCATCCAGCGCGCCATCGCGCGTGAAGCGAAAGCGCGAGGTGACGACGATCTGGTCGGCCTTGGACTGCATGGCCGCGGTGAACGGGCCGAAGGGCGCCGCCGCCTGCACGATGGCCAGCGCCTGCTGGTCGAGGCGGCGCGAACGCGAGGGCCGCACGATCTCGGCCTCGACGACGCGGCCGTTGGCGTCTACCGTGACGTTCATGGTCAGCTCGCCGTAGAGCTTCTTGCCGTTGAACTCGGGGAAGTCGCGCGTGCCGCGCTCTTCGATGCGCCGGCGCAGCGCGTCGTAGTACATCGCGTAGACCTCTTCACGCGTGGCCGGGCTGATGTAGCGCTTCTTGGGCCGCGCGTTCTCGTCGTTGACGCGCTTCTCGATCTCGGCCAGCAGGCGCA
>JANPMR010000078.1:0-21538 GCA_031427055.1 Rubrivivax sp. | reverse complement strand
ATGCGCGGCGTCTGCTCGTGGCCGTCGGTGCACGAAAAGCTGCGCACCCAGCGCGCGTGCGGCTGCAGGATGCGCAGGCGCTCGCGGATCTGCGCCTCGCCGATCTGCGAGCCCGGCTGCTGGCCTTCGAGGTAGGGGCTGAAGCACAGGCCGTGCACGCCGGCGGCGAGCGCGGTCTTGAACTCTGCGCCCAGCGCGTCGCGCTGGGCCTCGGTCCAGACCTCGGCGCCGGTGCTGACCCAGGAGCCGCTGCGGCCGGTGCCGACGGGCATCGCGCCCGAGTGCGGTGCGGCGTCGGCGACATGCCAGTCGCCCTGGTCGGCAAGCTTGGTGGCCGTGATGGATTGGGCGGGTTTGGGTTTGGACATGGAATCTCTCTCTTCAGCGCTTGCGCGTCTGCCAGGGGAACTTGCCTTTGCCGATGGGCTTGACCGCGCCATAGCCGCCGACCTTGTCGTAGACACGCACGTAGTCCACCACCAGCTCGGCCGGAAAGTGCGTTTCGGCGTTGGGCACGCCAGGGAAATTGCCGCCCACGGCCACGTTCATCACCAGGTAGAAGGGCTGGTCGAAGGGCGCCGGCCAGGGGTTGAGGTCGGCGGCCTTGGTGGCCTCGACGCCCTGCCCGTCCTTGAGCTTGCTGCAGCTCCACCAGTGGTCGTAGGTGCAGGTCTGCACGCCGTCGACGAAGAAGCGGATCTCGCCCGGCTCCCACTCCACGGCGTAGTCATGCCAGTCAGACACCGTGCTGCCGTCGGGCAGCGGGTGCACGGTGGTGATGAGCGTGCGCTTGGGGTAGGTCGAGCCGAAGTGAATGCTGTTGAGCACCTCGTGCGGCTTCTCGCCGACGATTTCCATCAGGTCGATCTCGCCACTGGCGGCCCAGCCGCCGTAGGTGTCGTCCACCGGCAGCATCCACAGCGCCGGCCACAGGCCCTTGCCCCAGGGCACCTGGGCGCGGAATTCGACGCGCCCGTAGCACTTGGCGAACAGCACCGTGCCGTCGCGTCGCTTGGTCTTGAGCCGCGCCGAGGTGTAGCCGCAGCCGTGCAGCGGTGCCTTCACGGCGCGGATGCGCAGGCAGCTGTCCTGCACGGTGACGTTCTCGGGCTCGTGCGTGTAGTACTGCAGCTCCTCGTTGCCCCAGCCCGGGATCCAGGCGTGGTTCTTGTAGTCGTAGAAGCCGTTGCCGAGATCGAAGTCCCACTTCTTGCGGTCGACTTCCTTGCCTTCGAACTCGTCGTGCCAGACCAGCTTCCAGCCCGCGATCTTCTTCGGTGTCTTTGCCATGGTCTTCGCCTGCGTCAAGCCGCCAGCCGGTGGTCGGCGTCGAAGGCCAGCGCCCAGGCCGCGTCGGGCGCCAGGCCCACCTGCTGCCCGGCGACGACGCGGTCGTTGCCAGCGCCGATCTTGGCGCTGAGCAGATCGGCCACGCCGTCCACGCGCAGATGGATGATGGAGCTGTCGCCCAGGTGTTCGGCCAACTCCACGGTGGCTGGAATGCCGCTGTCGGCGGCCACCAGCTTCAGGTGCTCGGGCCGCAGGCCGGCGCGCCGTGCCGGCACCGACGTCGACGCCTGCCCGGTGAGCGCAGCCCACAGCGCGCGATGCGCCGCCGAAGCGTGGCTACCCGGCCGGTCGACGAGGTTGATCTTTGGCGCGCCGATGAAGCCGGCCACGAACTCGTTGGCCGGCCGGTTGTACAGCGCCATCGGCACGCCCAGTTGCTCGACGATGCCCCCGTTGAAGACCGCAATGCGGTCGCCCATGGTCATGGCCTCGACCTGGTCGTGGGTGACGTAGATCATCGTCGTGCCCAGCTCCTTGTGCAGGCGGCTGAGCTCGATGCGCATGTTGACGCGCAGGGCAGCGTCCAGGTTGCTCAGCGGTTCATCGAACAGAAACACCTTGGGCTTGCGCACGATGGCGCGGCCGATGGCCACGCGCTGGCGCTGGCCGCCGGACAGCTCTTTCGGGTAGCGGCCCAGCAGTTCGGTGATGCGCAGGATTTCGGCCGCCCGGCCCACCTGCTCGGCGCGCGGCGCCTTGGCCACGCCGGCCATGCGCAGCGCGAAGCCCATGTTCTCGGCCACTGTCATGTGCGGGTACAGGGGCGTAGCTCTGGAAGACCATGGCCGTGCCGCGGTCGGCCGGGCGCATGTCGTTGGCGCGCTCGCCGTCGATGAGCAGTTCGCCGTCGGTGATGCTCTCCAGCCCCGCAATCATGCGCAGCGTGGTGCTCTTGCCGCAGCCGCTGGGGCCGACGAAGACCAGAAACTCGCCATCGCGCACTTCGAGGTCGATGCCCTGGATGACGTGCACCGCGCCGTAGCTCTTGCGGATCCCCTTGAGGGTGACTTGTCCCATGCCTAGCTCCCGGCCGTGGCTGTGGCGGCGCCGAGTCGCGCCGCCCTTTGTGCTTGAAGAAAATCGCGGTACCAAAGCGCGCTGTCCTTGGGGGTCCGCGCCAGCGTCTCGTAGTCGACGTGGACGATGCCAAAGCGCTTGTCGTAGCCCGAGGCCCATTCGAAGTTGTCCATCAGGCTCCAGACCATGTAGCCGGCCATCGGCACGCCTTGCGCCAGCGCGTCGCCGACCGCCGCGATGTGGCGCGCGATGTAGTCGGTGCGGGCGATGTCGTGCACGCGGCCGTCGATCAGCACGTCCTTGAAGGCGGCGCCGTTCTCCTTGACGTACAAGGGCGGCACGCGGTAGTCGCGGTGCAGGCGCAGCAGCAGTTCAGTCAGGCCTTCGGGGTAGACCTCCCAGCCCATCTCGGTGAGCACCTTGCCGCTGGCCTTGATGTCCCAGCTGCCCGCCGCGCTCACCACCGAGCGCGTGTAGTAGTTGACGCCCAGGAAGTCCATCGGCGTGGCGATGTCGCGCAGGTCGCCCGCGTCGACCCGCGGCGCATCGGCGCCCAGGTGCTCGAGCACATCCGCCGGGTAGGCGCCCTTGAACAGCGGATCCATGTACCAGCGCACCGAGCGGCCGTCCTCCAGCCGCGCCTGGGCCACGTCTTCAGCGCTGCTGGTGGCCGGGCCGATGGGCGACAGGTTGAGCACGATGCCGAGCCGGCTCTTGCAGCCCTGCGCGCGCAGCGCCTGCAGGGCAAGGCCATGGCTCAGCAGCAGGTGATGCGCCACCTGCATTGCCGTGGCGCGGCTCTTCACGCCCGGGGCGAAGTTGCCGTGCTCGTGGCCCAGCACCGCCACCACCCAGGGCTCGTTGTGCGTGCTGATGGCATGCACGCGGTCGCCCAGGCGCGCGGCCACGTGCTGCGCGTAGTCGACAAAGCGGTGCACGGTGTCGCGCGCCGCCCAGCCGCCGCCGGCCTGCAGCGCGTCGGGCAGGTCCCAGTGGTTGAGCGTCAGATAGGGCTTGATGCCGCGCTCGACCAGGCCGTCGACGAGGCGTTCATAGAAGTCGAGGCCGGCGGCGTTGAAGGCGCCGGCGCCCAAGGGCTGCACGCGTGGCCACGAGACCGAGAAACGGTAGGCGTCGACGCCCAGGCTCTGGATGAGATCGAGGTCCTCGCGCCAGCGGTGGTAGTGGTCGCAGGCGACATCGCCATTGCTGGCATCGGCAATCGCGCCGGGCACCTGGCAGAAGCGGTCCCAGATCGACGGCCCTTTGCCATCGGCCGTGGCGGCGCCCTCGATCTGGAACGAGCTGGTGGCCACGCCCCAGACGAAGTCTTTGGGGAACAGGTGGCCGGGGTGCAGCGGGTCGGGTGCGGACATCGGTCGGGGCGGCAGGCGGTGCGGGCGGGGGCTACTTCACCGCACCGGCGGTGAGGCCGGAGATGAGCTGACGCGACGACAGCATGAAGAGCACGACGAGCGGGATGGTGGCGATGGCCGAGCCGGTCATCAGCGCGCCCCATTCGGTGTCGACCGGGCTTTGCAGGCTGCGCAGGGCCAGCGGCAGGGTGTAGTTCTCGGCGCTGCGCATGACGATCAGCGGGCCGATGAAGTTGTTCCAGCTGGCGATGAAGGTGATGAGGCCCAGCGTGCCCAGCGCCGGCTTGAGCAGCGGCAGCACGATGCGCCAGTAGATGCCCAGTTCGCCGCAGCCGTCCATGCGCGCCGCCTCGATCAGATCCTTGGGCACCGAGGTGGTCACAAACTGGCGCATCAGGAAGATGCCGAAGGCGCTGGCCGCGCCGGGGATGTACAGCGCGCGCGGCTGGTCGATCCAGCCCAGCACGTCCATGACCATGAAGGTGGGGATCATGTTCATGAAGCTGGGCAGCAGCATGGTGCCCATCACGAAGGCGAAGAGCGCGTTCTTGAAGCGAAACTCGAAACACGCGAAGGCGTAGCCGCCCATGCTGCAAAACAGCAAGGTGAGCACGGTGGACAGCACCGCCACGTAGAGGCTCCAGCCCAGGTTGCGCCAGAACGGGATGCGGTCGGTGAGGTTCTTGAGGTTGTTGAAGAAGTCGTCGCCAAACCACATCGGCGGCGGCAGGCTGAAGATCTCGGTGCGCGACTGCGTGGCAAACACGAACATGAAATAAAACGGCGCCAGCATGATCAGCGAGCCGACGCCCACGATCACGTAGGCGGCCCAGGGCGCGAGACGGTCAGTGTTCATCGTCGTCCTCCCGCGGGCCCGCCGCCGGGCCGCCCCAAGGCGGGCCCAGCCCCCTCGGGGGGTAGCGAACGAAGTGAGCTTGGGGGCTTCATGACCGGGGTTTGAAGGCCTGGTTGGTGATCCAGGTCAGGATCACCACCAGGAAGAACAGCAGCCACGACATCGCGCTGGCGGCGCCGAAGTCGTTGAAGTCGAAGGCCATGCGGTAGAGGTAGATGGCCGTGGTCATGCCCGCCTGGTCCGAGCCGCCGCGGCCGCCGGTGAGGATGAAGGGCTCTTCAAAGATCTGCAGCCCGCCGATCACCGACAGCGTGACGCCGAAGAAGATCATCGGCTTGAGGCTCGGCAAGGTGATGCACCAGAACTGCTGCAGGCGGCCGGCGCCGTCCATCGTGGCGGCCTCGTAAAGGTCTTTCGGGATCGTCTGCAGGGCCGCCAGATACAGCACCACATTGAAGCCGACGTAGCGCCAGAACACGATCATGGCGATGGCCGGCTTGATGTTCTCGGGCGCGCCCAGCCAGTCGATGGGCTCGCCGCCGAACATCGAGCGCAGAGCCGTGTTGTCGACGCCTTAGTCGGTGCTGATCAGGCTGCTGAACATGATGGCGATGGCCACCGTGCTGGTGATGTAGGGCAGGAAGTAGGCGCCGACGACACCATTGCGCAGGCGCTTGAAGCTGGTGTGGATGAACACCGCCAGCGGGATCGCCACCAGGTGCTGCGGCACGCCGCTGGCCACAGCCAGCCAGGCGGTGTTTTTCAGGCTCTTCCAGAACCATTCGTCCTGCAGCGAGAAGGCAAAGTTCTCCAGCCCCACGAATTGCATCGCGGCCAGACCGCTGGTCGGCTCCCAGCTCTGGAAGGCCAGGAACAGCGAGAAGCCCAACGGGAACATGCCGAACACGAAGAACAGGATCAGGAACGGGCTCAACAGAACGTAGGGCGTCCACTCGGGGGACAGGCGCAGGCGCTTGGGCAGCTTCATGGGGCGATGGCTCCGCTCAGCGGCGCGCGCGCTTTTCGAGCAGGCGCGCGGCGTCGGCCAGTGCGGTGGCCACGTCCTTGCCGTGGTCGAGCACCTTGTCGAGCTCGGTGTCGATGACCTCGCCGGCGAAGGCGTCCTGCTTGTGCACCGACACGGCCGCGATCCGGCGGGCCGCGTCGCGCCACTGCACGCGCGCAAGCTGGCCATTCAGGAAGGGAATGGGCTGATCGAAGAAAGCGTCGTCGTAGGTGCTGACGAGCGCCGGAAAGGCGTCCTGCGATTTGAAGGCCGCGAGCTGCATCTCGCGGTCCAGCGTGAGCAGCTGGATGAGCTCCCAGGCCAGCGCCTTGTGGGCCGCCGGCGAACCGCGCGCGATGGCGAAAAAGGTGCCACCGTAGGCCGCGAAGGCGCCTTCGGGCAGCTGCAGTGCGCGCCACTTGCCACGCGTGTCGGGCGCCAGCCAGTTGTTCAGGTGGCCGGCCAGCCAGGCGCCCGTCAGCTGCGTCGACAGCGTGCCACGCTTGAATCCCTCGCTCCACTCGTTGGACCAGTCGGACACCTTGGCGTCGAGCTTGTTGCGGCGGACCTGCCGCGCCAGCTCGAACGCGTGCACGAAGCGCGGCGAGTTGACCAGCACCTTGCTGTCCTTGTCGAAGTACAGGCCCTCGCCGGGCTGAATGCCGGTGCGGATGAGGATGTTCTTCATGTCGCGGGCGTGGCCCAGCAGGTAGGCACCGGTGACCTGCTTGATCTTGACGCCGCCGGCCACGTAGGATTCCCACGAGCGCGTCAGCTCGGCCTCGCTGACGCCGGCCCGGGCCCGGATGTCGCTGCGCACGAGCAGCGTGCCCGGGCCGATGTCGGTGGGCGCGGCCACGATGGCGCCGCCGCGCCCCGTGGCCTGCTTCAGCGCATAGGGCACGTACTGCGCGGCGAAGCGCTGGATGTCGTAGGGCGGCTTGGCCAGGTCTTCGAGCCCGCCGCCTTGCGCGAAGCGGCCGACGTAGCCCACCTCGAGCGCCATCACATCAGGCAGGTAGAACGAGGTCGACAGCGCGGTGGTCATCGCGGTGTGGTGGTCGGCAAACTGCCGGCTCACGACCTTGATGTCGACGTCCGGATGCAGCTTCTTCCAGGCCGGAATGGCGGCCTCGACGATCTTGTCGACGGCCGGGAATGCCGCCACTGTCAGCACCTTGCGCGTGGTGGCCCGAGCGGGCAGCACAGGGCCCAGCGCCAAAGCGGCCAGGCTCAGGCCAAGCCGGCGGCGCGTGAGGGCATGGCGGGGGTGCATCGTCCGGGATTCCTGGGTGTGAAAGCGCTTTCACGCATTGTGGGAACCGGGCTGCAGGCTGTCAATCAAGGGTAAGTGCCAGGGCCGCCGGCTGAAGACCGGGCCGGCTCGAGGTCAGCGCAGGGCGGCTGTGGATTCGCGCACGATGAAGCGCGGCGCCGGCAAGGCCATCGTCGGCACGTCACCGGCCAGCAGCTGCAACATGCCCTGAGCCGCGATCTGGCCCAGCTCCGACACGGGGTGGTGCACGGTGCTCAGCGGCGGAATCGAGAACAGGGCCGTGCTCACGTCGTCGAAGCCCACCAGGGACACGTCGTGCGGCACGCTGAGCTTTCGACGGTGCAGGCCCAGTGCGGCGCCAAAGGCCATCTGGTCGTTGGCCGCAAAGATGGCGGTGAAAGCCTCGCGGCTGTCGAGCAGGCGCTCCACGGCCATGCGACCACTGTCTTCGGTGTAGGCGCCGGGCACCACCAGGGCCGGATTGAAGCTCAGGCCGGCCGCTTCGAGCGCACGGCGGTAGCCGCGCTGGCGCTCCTTGGCGTCGGGGTGTCGCGGGTCGCCGGTGATGAAGGCAATCTTGCGATGGCCCAGTTGCAGCAGATGGTGCGTGGCCAGCCGCCCCCCTTCGAAGTCGTCGAAGTTCAGCGAGAACAGGCCCGGTGCCTGCAGCGTGCGGCCGGTGACCACCACCGGCAGCGACTGCGCCAGACTGGTCAGGGCCGCGTCGCTGAGCCGGCCGGTGAGCACGATGATGCCGTCCACGCGCCGTGAGCGCAGCACCTCGATGCAACGCGCTTCGTGGGCCGCGTTCCAGTGGCCGCTGACGAACAGCGGGCTGTAGCCGGCGGCGCCCAACTCGTCTTCGATGCCGCGCAGCGCACCGCCGTAGAAGGGGCTGTCGATCGCCTGCGTGACCACCCCAATGCTCAGGGTGCGGCCACCGGCCAGGCCGCGCGCCATCGGGTTGGGCACGAAGCCCAGCTTGGCGATGGCCTTGTCGACGGCCTCGCGCTTGTCGTCGCTGACAGTGGCAGTGCCATTGAGAATGCGCGACACCGTGGCCGGCGAGACGCCAGCGTGCTCGGCCACCAGGCCCAGCGTCACCTTCGCGACGTTTCCCGCCGTCTTGTCTCGATCACCCTTGCGCACGCTTTGTCGACCCCGTGTCCATGCATCACCGCAGCACGGCGCAGTGTAGCGGGGCGCGGCGGCCAGGACGCCTGCGATAAACTCGCGCCCCGCCTTCGGCTGCCGCCGCGGGCGCACTCCCTCCACAGCCCCTGGATGTAAACCATGAACCGCTGTGCATGGCTGGCCCCTTTCGCCGCCGTCACCCTCATCAGCTGGGCCGCCCCTGCGGCCGCCCAGATGCAGCGCAACTTTCCGGCCGACGCGCTGCGGGGCGACTTCGTGGTCGTCGCGCCGCCCGAGATCCTGCTCAACCGTCGGAGCGCACGCCTGGCGCCTGGCGCACGCATCCGCGGTGCCGACAACCTGCTCTTGCTGTCCGGCACGCTGATCAACCAGCGCCTGCTCGTGCACTACACCGTCGACACCCTGGGCTTCGTGCGCGACGTCTGGGTGCTCACGCCCGCCGAGGCCGCCAAGGGCTGGCCGGTGACGCGCGAACAGGCGCTCACCTGGAGCTTCAACGCCGACACCCAGACCTGGAGCCGGCCATGAGCGGCGACGCCACCAAGCCCGGCAAGAAGGTCTTCATCCGCACCTTCGGCTGCCAGATGAATGTCTACGACTCGGACAAGATGGCCGATGTGCTGCGCGCAGCCGAAGGCTACGAGAAGACCACCGACGTCGAACAGGCTGACCTGATCCTCTTCAACACCTGCTCGGTGCGCGAGAAGGCGCAAGAGAAGGTCTTCAGCGACCTCGGCCGCGTCAAGCACCTCAAGAAGAAGGGCGTGCTAATCGGCGTGGGCGGCTGCGTGGCCAGCCAGGAAGGCGCGGCCATCATCGAGCGCGCGCCCTATGTCGACATCGTGTTCGGGCCGCAGACGCTGCACCGCCTGCCACAGATGATTGCCGCGCGCACCGCGCAGCGCCGGCCGCAGGTCGACATCAGCTTCCCCGAAATCGAGAAGTTCGACCACCTGCCGCCGGCGCGCGTCGACGGCGCCAGCGCCTTCGTCTCGATCATGGAAGGCTGCAGCAAGTACTGCTCGTATTGCGTCGTGCCCTACACGCGCGGCGAAGAGGGAGCCGGCCTTTCGAGGACGTGCTGACCGAGGTGGCCGGCCTGGCCGACCAGGGCGTGAAGGAAGTGACGCTGCTGGGGCAGAACGTCAACGCCTTTCGCGGCGCCATGGGAACGTCCGGCGAGATCGCCGACTTCGCGTTGCTGATCGAGTACGTGGCCGAGATCCCCGGCATCGAGCGCATCCGCTACACCACCAGCCACCCGAACGAGTTCACGCAGCGGCTGGTCGATGTCTACGGCCGTGTCGACAAGCTGGTCGACCACCTGCACCTGCCGGTGCAGCACGGCAGCGACCGCATCCTGTCGGCCATGAAGCGCGGCTACACGGCGATGGAATACAAGAGCACGATCCGCAAGCTGCGCGCGGTGCGGCCGGGCATCAGCCTGTCCAGCGACTTCATCGTCGGCTTTCCCGGCGAGACCGAAGACGACTTCGGCAAGATGATGAAGTTGATTGACGACGTGGGCTACGACAGCAGCTTCAGCTTCGTCTTCAGCCCGCGCCCCGGCACGCCAGCTGCGGCGCTGCAAGACGAGACGCCACCCGACGTCAAACTCAAGCGCCTGCAGCATCTGCAGGCCACCATCGAAACCAACGTGCGGCGCATCAGCGACAGCCGCGTCGGCACCCTGCAACGCATTCTGGTCGAGGGCCCGTCGCGCCGCTTGGGCAAGGACGGTGCGGCCGAGCTGATGGGCCGCACCGAGTGCAACCGCATCGTCAACTTCGATGGCGGCCCGCACAGTGCGCGGCTGGTGGGCCAGATGCTTGATGTGCGAATCACCGAGGCGCTGCCGCACTCGCTGCGCGCCACGCCAGCGCTGGCCGACGGCGCCGTGTCGGGCGCTACTTCCGCCCGGGCCCCCATCCCCGCCACCACAGCATGAACGCGCAGGCCACCACCATCGCCGCGTAGGTGGCCATCTTGCCGTCACGGCCGAACAGCACCAGACCGGCAAGGGTCATGGCGGCGGCCGCGGCAGCAGCCGGCCCGGCCAAGCGGCGCCAGCTCACACCTTTCAGTTCGCGCCGCCACAGCAGCTTGACCATGGCGGCCGCCAGCATGCCCAGCGCAATGCCCGGCAAGAACAGGTTGGCAAGGTGCCACAAGGCGTCCAGGGGTCCCATCGTCGGCTTCGTCTCCAGGCTCGGCTTGGCGCGTGTCAGCGACCCGCTTGACGATCGTCAAGCGGACGGCCCTCGGCGCGCGGCCGCAAAAACTACAATTCTGGCGTGAGCGTCTTCGCCCTCGGGCTCAACCACACCACCGCGCCGGTCGACCTGCGTGGCCGGCTGGCGTTTGCGCCCGAGCAACTGGCGCCCGCGCTGCAAGGCCTGCGCGATCGGCTGCAGCGCAATGTGCCCGAGGCCGCGCTCGTCTCGACCTGCAACCGCACCGAACTCTACGTGGCTTCGGCGCCGGCCGACATGCAGGCCCTGGTGCGCCCCACCATCGACTGGCTGGCCGAGCAAGGCGGCATCAGCGGCGCGCAGTTGCTCGATCACAGCTACGTCATGGAAAACCGCGCCGCCGCACGGCATGCCTTTCGCGTTGCCGCCGGGCTGGATTCGATGGTGCTGGGCGAGCCGCAGATCCTGGGCCAGATGAAGCAGGCGGTGCGCCTGGCCGACGAAGCCGGCACGCTGGGCACCACGCTGCACCAGCTCTTCCAGCGCAGCTTTGCCGTGGCCAAGGAGGTGCGCAGTTCCACCGAGATCGGCTCGCACAGCATCAGCATGGCGGCCGCGTCGGTGCGGCTGGCCTCGCAGCTGTTCGAAGACCTGGCCAAGATCAAGATCCTGTTCGTGGGCGCCGGCGAAATGATCGAGCTCGCCGCCACGCACTTTGCGGCGCGCTCGCCCAAGCACATCGCCCTGGCCAACCGCACGCTCGAGCGCGGCGAACGCCTGGCCTCGCGCTTCGGGGGCGAGGCGATGCGGCTGTCGGACATGCCCAACCGGCTGCACGAGTTCGACGCCGTCATCTCGTGCACCGCCAGCTCGCTGCCGATCATCGGCCTGGGCGCCGTCGAGCGCGCGCTGAAGGCGCGGCGCAGCAAGCCGATGTTCATGGTCGACCTGGCCGTGCCGCGCGACATCGAGCCCGAGGTGTCCCGCCTGTCCGACGTCTACCTGTACACGGTGGACGACCTCTCGGTGCTGGTGCAGACGGCCGGCGAAAAACGCCAGGCCGCGGTGGCACAGGCCGAGGCCATCATCGACGCCGGCGTGCAAAGCTTTGCGCACTGGCTCGACCAGCGCGCCGCCGTGCCGCTGATCCAGGCCCTCAACCGCCAGGCCGACGACTGGGGCGCCACCGAACTGGGCCGCGCGCGCAAGCTGCTGGCGCGGGGCGAACCGGTCGAGCAGGTGCTGGAGGCGCTGGCGCGCGGCCTCACGCACAAGATGCTGCACGGCACGCTGGCCGAACTGCACGCCGCCGAAGGCGACGAGCGCCAGCGCCTGGCCGACACCGTGTCGCGCCTGTTCCTGCGCCAGGGCACGCGCGGGCCGTCCGGCGACCTCGGGCGTTAGCGCCCTGCCCATTTCACCGGCCGTGCCGCTGGCCTTCATGGTGCGGGGCGACGCCCCGGATCATGAGAGATTTCCACATAAGCGCGGCCGCTCCGCGCCCGATCCATTTGCCCATGACACCTGCCCTGCGAGAACAGTTCGAACGCCTGGCGCTGCGCCTGGCGGAGCTCGACGCGACCCTGTCCGACCCCACCGTGGCCGCCGACGCCAAGCGCTGGCGCGCGCTGTCGCGCGAGCAGTCCGAGGCCGGCGGGATCGTCGGCCGCTTCCGCCGCTACGAGCAGCGCGAGGCCGACCGTGCCGCGGCGCAAGAAATGCAGGCCCAGGAAGCTGATCGGGAGATGGCCGAGATGGCCGCCGAGGAGATCGCCGCCGCCACCGCCGACATGGACCGCCTGCATGCCGAGCTGCAGGCCGCGCTGATCCCGCGCGACCCCGATGACGAGCGCAACGCCTTCGTCGAGATTCGCGCCGGCACCGGCGGCGATGAGTCGGCGCTGTTCGCCGGTGACCTGGCGCGCATGTACCTGCGCTTCTTCGAGCGCCAGGGCTGGCGCACCGAGATCCTGAGCCAGAGCGAGTCCGAGCTTGGCGGCTACAAGGAGCTGGTGCTGCGCGTCGAGGGCGACCGCGTCTACGAGCAGCTGCGCTTCGAGAGCGGCGGCCACCGCGTGCAGCGCGTGCCGGCCACCGAAAGCCAGGGCCGCATCCACACCAGCGCCTGCACCGTGGCCGTGATGCCGCAAGCCGACGAGGCCGAGGAGGTCCAGCTCAACCCGGCCGACCTGCGCATCGACACCTTCCGCGCCAGCGGCGCCGGCGGCCAGCACGTCAACAAGACCGACAGCGCGATCCGCATCACCCACCTGCCCACCGGCCTGGTGGCCGAGTGCCAGGATGATCGCAGCCAGCACCGCAACAAGGCCAAGGCGATGGCCGTGCTGGCGGCGCGGCTGCGTGACAAGGACCGCAGCGAGCGCGCCGCGAAAGAGGCCGCCACGCGCAAGGGCCTGATCGGCAGCGGCGACCGCAGCGACCGCATCCGCACCTACAACTTTCCGCAGGGCCGGCTTACCGACCACCGCATCAACCTGACGCTGTACAAGCTGGGCTCGATCATGGATGGCGATCTGGCCGACGTGACCGCCGCGCTGAAGGCGGCGCGCGCCGCCGAGCAACTGGCGCAGCTCGAGTCGGGCGGGCGCTGAGTTGGCGCGATTGAGCCCGCCATGCAGATCGCCCAGGCGCTGACCGAAGCCCGTTCGCTGGGCGTCGCCCGGCTCGACGCGCAGTTGCTGCTGGCGCACCTGCTGCGGCGCGGCCGTGAGTGGGTGATCGCGCACGACGAGGCCGGGCTCACACCTGCGCAGGCGGCCGTCTGGCAGGCGCTGCTGGCACGCCGCGCCGCCGGCGAGCCGCTGGCCTACCTGGTGGGCGAGCGCGAGTTCCACGGCCTGGCGCTGCAGGTCTCGTCGGCCGTGCTGGTGCCGCGGCCCGAGACGGAGCTGCTCGTCGACTGGGCACTCGAGCGGCTGCCCGGCGCGTCATCGGCAACCGTGATCGACCTGGGCACGGGCAGCGGCGCGGTGGCGCTTGCAATCAAGCACCGCTCGCCTGCCACCGCCGTGACAGCCACCGACCTCAGCGCTGCGGCACTGGCCGTGGCACAGGCCAACGCCGCCCGTCACGGGCTGGTGATCGAGTTCGTGCTGGGCGACTGGTGGGGCGCCGTCGCCGGCCGCCGCTTTGGCCTGGCCGTCGCCAACCCGCCCTACATCGCCGGCGACGATGCGCATCTGGTGGCGCTTCGGCACGAACCCCGCGGCGCGCTGACCCCTGGCGGCGACGGCCTGGCGGCGCTGCGCCGGCTCATCGACGAGGCGCCGACGCATCTGCAGTCTGGCGCCTGGTTGCTGCTGGAGCACGGATACGACCAGGCTGACGCCGTGCAGGCCCTGCTGCATCAGCGCGGCTTCGGCGCGCCCGAGACCCGGCACGACCTGGCTGGCCTGGCACGCTGCACTGGCGCGCAGTGGCCACGCTGAGAAGACTGTTACCCGGCTTCAGCCCTCCATTCGACGCCACGGGCCGCGTTTGAAGCGCATCATGGCGGCGTCAATCCAGGAGGCCGAGATGATTGCACGACGCCTGATCCTGTCTCTCACGCTGACCCTGCCGCTGGCCGCGCCACTCGCGTCATCGGCCAGCGACGGCCTGGTGGCCAAGGCGCCCGAAGCGCTGTGGCCGCAGTGGCAGGCGCGCATCGCGGTGCAAACGGCCGCCGTCTCACCGCTGCTGCTGTCGCAGTTGCTGGATGGCTCGGCCGCCCCGCGCGTCTGGCAGGGCGGATCGGTCTTTGGCGACTACTACTTCGCATCGCCCTCGTACGGCAGCTTTCGCGCCAGCGGCGGGCTGATGACGGGCCTTCAAGGCGGCACGCCCATGCTCGCCACCCAAGCCGGGCCCCGCCTGGGCGTGTCAGTGCAGGGCAGCGGCAACGCCGCGGCTTCGTCGGTCGAGAATCCGGGCACTGTGCCCTACCTGGGCTTCGGCTTCACGGGCGGCGGCGGCATCGGGCTGTCAGTCACCGCCGACCTCGGCCTCGTCGCCGAACGGCCTGGCGCCGCCATTGGCGTCGGCCGGGCGATCTTCGGCAACCAGGGCTTCGAGTCGGCGCTGCGCGAAATGCGGCTGGCGCCCGTGCTTCAGGTGGGCGTCCGCTACACCTTCTAGCCACCCCTGCCCGGGCAGGGTGCCAGAGCTTGCCGCATACTTCGGGCTGTCAATTTTCCCGAGGATTTCGCATCATGAGCGACGTGCAGCAGCGCATCGATGAACTGGTCAAGGGCAACCGCGTGGTGCTCTTCATGAAGGGCACGCCGCAGTTCCCGCAGTGCGGCTTTTCCGGCCGTGCGATTCAAATCCTCAAGGCTTCGGGCGTGGACGATCTCACCACGTTCAACGTGTTTGATGACGAGGGCGTGCGTCAGGGCATCAAGGACTACGCGCAGTGGCCCACGATCCCGCAACTCTACGTTGACGGTGAGTTCGTCGGTGGCTCGGACATCATGATGGAGATGTACCAGAGCGGCGAACTGCAGCAGGTCCTCACCAAGGCCTGACGTGACCCCACAGCGGCTGGTCGTCGGCATCACCGGCGCCACCGGCGCGGTCTACGGCGTCAAGCTGCTTGAGCGCGCACGCGCGCTGGGCGTGCAGACGCATCTGGTCGTCACGCCTGCCGGTGTGCTCAACGCGCACCACGAGCTCGGCCTGGACCGCAACGCGCTCGAAGCGCTGGCCGACCACGCTTATGCGCCGGGTGACGTGGGCGCCTGTCTAGCCAGTGGCAGCTTCGACACCGCAGCGATGGTGGTCGCACCCTGCTCGATGCGCTCGCTGGCGGCCATCGCGCACGGCCTGTCGGACAGCTTGCTCACGCGCGCCGCCGATGTCACTCTCAAAGAGCGTCGACGCCTTGTGCTGATGGTGCGCGAGACGCCGTTCAACCTGGCACACCTGCGCAACATGACAGCGGTGACGGAGATGGGCGGCATCATCTTTCCGCCGCTGCCGGCCTTCTATCACCGGCCGGCCAGCATCGACGCGATGGTGGCCGAAGGCGTCGAACGCGTGCTGTCGCTGCTGGGGCTGCGCGGCGCGGCGCCTCAGGAGTGGCGAGGCCTGTAGCCGGGGCAGGCGGTCAGCCGCCGACGTCCCAACTGCGGCGGGCCGCCAGCACCAGCGTCGGGTACTCCGCGCGGCCGCGGCTGCCGTTGTAGCGGCCCAGCGCCATGAAGAGGTCGCCGCGCTCGATGTCGAGATAGTGGCGCAGGATGACGCAGCCGAAGCGCAGGTTGGTCTGCACATGGAACAGCGGCCGCGCATCGCCGCTGCCGATCAGTCGCACCCAGAAGGGCATCACCTGCATGTAGCCGCGCGCGCCGGCGCTGCTGATGACGTACTTTCGAAAGCCGCTCTCGACCTGCACCAGGCCCAGCACGAGCGCGGCCTCGAGCCCGGCGCGGCGGCTCTCGTACCACAGCGTCTCGAGGAACTCGATGCGCACATGGTGCTCAGACTTGCGCGGTTTCAGCTTCTCGCTGGCACGGCCCAGCCAGCGCAAATAGGCCAGCCGATCGTCGAGCTTGTCGAAGCGCGGCTTGGGCGGCGCGGCGTCGGCCACCGACGCCGCCAGCGCGGTGCGCACAGAGTCGACGAGCGGCTCTTCGAGCTGCGCGCCAGCGCGCGCCTCGGGCAGCAGCAGCGCAAGCGGGCTGGCCAGCAGCGCGCGGCGCCCTGGCGTCATGAGGCCAGACGCGCACCCACGGTGGCCAGCACCTCGGCCAGCGGCACCGCCGCGGCCGCGGCATCTCGGCGGCCCTGCACCTCGGCCGTGCCGGCCTTGAGGCCGCGATCGGACAGCACCACGCGCAGCGGCACGCCGATGAGTTCCCAGTCGGCGAACATCGCGCCCGGGCGCTCGCCGCGGTCGTCGAGGACGACGTCGATGCCTTGCGCCGCCAGCTCGTCGTGCAGCTTGTCGGCCGCGACCTGCACGTCGGTGCTGCGCTCGTAGCCGATGGGGCACACGACGACGGCAAACGGCGCCATCGAAGCCGGCCAGATGATGCCGCGCTCGTCATGGTTCTGCTCAATGGCGGCGCCCAGCAGGCGCGTCACGCCGATGCCGTAGCAGCCCATCTCCATGAGCTGCGGCTTGCCCGTCTCATCCAGGTAGTGGGCGTTCATCGCCTTGCTGTACTTGGTGCCCAGGTAGAACACATGACCGATCTCGATGCCGCGCTGGATGGCCAGCACCCCCTTGCCGTCGGGCGAGGGGTCACCCGCCACGACGTTGCGGATGTCGGCCACCCTATCGGGCTCGGGCAGGTCGCGGCCCCAGTTGACGCCGGTGTGGTGGAAATCGGCCGCATTGGCGCCGCAGACGAAGTCGCTCATCGCGGCCACCGTGCGGTCGGCCACCACCTTGACGGGCTTGATCGTGGCCACGGGGCCCAGGTAGCCGGGCCTGCAGCCGAAGTGCGCGTCGATCTCGGCCGCGGTGGCAAAGCGGAAGCCATCCTTCAGGCCGGGCAGCTTGCCGGCCTTGACCTCGTTGAGGCTGTGATCGCCGCGGATCAGCAGCAGCCACACGGTGCTGCGCACGATGTCGCCGGCCTCGTTTTTCTCGTCGGTGGCCAGGACCAGCGACTTGACGGTCTGCGACAGCGGCAAGCCCAGCAGTGCGGCCACGTCTTCACAGGTGGCCTTGCCGGGTGTGGGCGTCTTCGTCATCACCTGCGCGGCTGCAGCGCGTGGCGCGGCGGGCGCGACGCCCTCGGCCAGCTCGATGTTGGCGGCGTAGTCGCTGCTCGGGCAGTAGACGATGGCGTCTTCACCGGTGTCGGCGATGACCTGGAACTCGTGCGAGGCATCGCCGCCGATGGCGCCGGTGTCGGCCGCCACGGCCCGGTACGTGAGGCCGAAGCGGTCGAAGATGGCGCAGTAGGCGCGGTACATCACGTCGTAGCTCTTCAGCGCGGCGGCCTTGTCGCGGTCGAAGGAGTAGGCGTCCTTCATCGTGAACTCGCGCGCACGCATGAGGCCGAAACGCGGCCGGCGCTCGTCGCGAAACTTGGTCTGGATGTGATAGAAATTTCTGGGCAGCTGCTTGTAGCTGCGCAGCTCTTGGCGCGCGATGTCCGTGATGACTTCTTCGCTGGTGGGCTGGATGATGAAGTCACGGTCGTGGCGGTCTTTCACGCGCATCAGCTCGGGGCCGTAAGCCTGGAAGCGGCCGGTCTCTTGCCACAGCTCGGCTGGCTGCACCACGGGCATTAACAGCTCGACGGCGCCGGCGCGGTTCATCTCGTCACGGATGATGGCCTCGACCTTGCGAATGACGCGCAGGCCCAGCGGCATGTAGCTGTAGATACCGGCGCTCAGGCGCTTGATGAACCCCGCCCGCATCATCAGCCGGTGGCTGGTGACCTCGGCGTCGGCGGGGGCTTCCTTGAGCGTGGAGATGAAGGTGGCAGAGGCTTTCATGCATTCAACTTGCGCACGCGGCGAAGTGGCATCAAAGCGGCCCGTCCGACACCGGCAATCGCATGCGGGTTAGCGAGGGTGCCCGCTGCGCACAGCGCCGGTGCAATAATGAAATAAGTCAAAAATTTGGAATCTGATTATGCTCGACCGGGAAGGCTTCAGGCCCAACGTCGGCATCATCCTGCTGAACGCCCGCAATCAGGTTTTCTGGGGCAAGCGGCTGCGCACCCACTCGTGGCAGTTCCCCCAGGGCGGCATCAAGCATGGTGAAGCGCCCGAGCAGGCGATGTTGCGCGAGCTGCAAGAAGAAGTTGGGCTGCTGCCCGAGCACGTGCAGATCCTGGCGCGCACGCGCGACTGGCTGCGCTACGAGGTGCCCGAACACTTCATCCGCAAAGACGCGCGCGGGCACTACCGCGGCCAGAAGCAGATCTGGTTTCTGCTGCGCCTGGTGGGCCACGACAGCGACATGAACCTGCGCGCCACCGACCACCCGGAGTTCGACGCCTGGCGCTGGAACGACTACTGGGTGCCGCTGGATGTGGTGATCGAGTTCAAACGCGGTGTGTATGAAATGGCGCTGACCGAACTGGCGCGCTACCTGCCGCGCCTGACCCACCACAACCGATACCTCCGTGCGGGTTTGCGTGGCCAGCGTCACGATCATGAGCACGACCCGCATCAAGAACAAAGTCTGGCGAACGGCCATGACGCGGAACACGCCGAGTCGCAGGTGCCTCACGGCGGTGTCGAGTCAGAGACCTCCCAGGCGCAGGTGCCGCTCGGGAGGCCCGGGGATTCAGAGAGCTCGGAGCAGCCTGTCCAGCCCAACCCGCCGGTCTGAGAGGCCTCTGACGCCAGACCGCATTGGCTACACCAGAACCAGGTTGTCGCGGTGGATCAGCTCGGGCTCGTTGGCGTAGCCCAGCAGCGCCTCGATCTGCGACGACGGCTTGCGCGCAATCAGGCGTGCCTCGGCCGAGGAGTAATTGGCCAGGCCTCGCGCCACCTCGGCACCTGTGCGCGTGTGAACCGCGATGACATCGCCGCGCGCGAAATCGCCCTGCACCTCGTGCACGCCGATCGGCAGCAGGCTCTTGCCTTCGTCGCGCAACTTGGCCACGGCGCCGTCGTCCACGCGCACGGCGCCGCGCAGTTGCAGGTGGTCGACCATCCACAGCTTGCGCGCCGCCAGCTTGGCCGTGCCAGCGATCAACGCCGTGCCGATGCGCTCGCCTGCGGCCAGCCGCAGCAGCACGTCGGTCTCGCGGCCCCATGCGATGACGGTGCTGGTGCCGCTGCCCGCAGCGCGTTTGGCGGCGAGCACTTTGGTCAGCATGCCGCCGCGGCCGATACCCGAGCCAGCGCCACCAGCCATCGCTTCGAGCGCGGGGTCACCCGCCGTGGCCTCGTCGATGAAGCGCGCCTGCGCGTCCTTGCGCGGGTCGGCGCTGTACAGGCCGCGCTGGTCGGTGAGGATGACGTAGGCATCAGCGTCCACCAGATTGGCCACCAGCGCACCCAACGTGTCGTTGTCGCCAAACTTGATCTCGTCGTTGACGACCGTGTCGTTCTCGTTGATGACCGGGATCACCTTCAGCGCCAGCAGCGTGATCAGGGTCGAGCGGGCGTTGAGGTAGCGCTCACGGTCGGCCAGGTCGGCGTGCGTCAGCAGCACCTGCGCGCTGTGCATGCCGTGCTCGCGCAGGCAGGTCTCGTACATCTGCACCAGGCCCATCTGGCCCACGGCGGCCGCGGCCTGCAGTTCATGCAGCTCCTTGGGGCGCCGCGTCCAGCCCAGGCGCTTCATGCCTTCGGCGATGGCGCCGCTGGACACCATCACGACTTCGCGGCCTTGCTGCGCGAGCACTGCGAGCTGGCGCGACCAGTTGCTGATCGCCGCCGCGTCAACGCCGCGGCCCTCGTTGGTGACGAGGCTGGAGCCGACCTTGACAACGATGCGGCGCGCCCCGAGGAGCACGCTACTGGTCATCGCCCGGGATGGCGCTGTCGAAGCGCAGGTCAGGCAAGGGTGCCACGCGCTGCTGCTCGGCGACGTGGTTGTGGATCTTCTCGATCAAGGGCTGCAGGCCGTCTCGCGTCAGCGCCGAGACCGAGAACACAGGGCCTTTCCAGCGCAGGCGGCGCACGTAGTCATTGACACGCTGCTCGCGCTCGGCCTTCGGCACCATGTCGAGCTTGTTGAAGACCAGCCAGCGCGGCTTGGCATGCAGCTTGGGGTCGTATTTCTTGAGCTCGGCGACGATGGCGCGCGCCTGCACCACGGGGTCGACGCCCTCGTCAAACGGCGCCGCGTCGACCATGTGCAGCAGCAGCCGCGTGCGCTGCAGATGGCGCAGGAAGCGGTGACCCAACCCGGCGCCCTCCGATGCGCCCTCGATCAGCCCCGGCACGTCGGCGACCACAAAGCTGCGCTCGGGCCCGACACGCACCACGCCCAGGTTGGGATGCAGCGTGGTGAAGGGGTAGTCGGCGATCTTGGGCCGCGCGTTGGAGATGGCGGCGATGAGCGTGCTCTTGCCTGCGTTGGGCATGCCCAAGAGGCCGACGTCGGCCAGCACGCGCAGTTCGAGCTTGAGCTTGAAGGCCTGGCCGTCCCAGCCCGGCGTTTTCTGGCGCGGGCTGCGGTTGGTGCTGGTCTTGTAGTGCAAGTTGCCGAAGCCGCCGTCACCGCCCTTGGCGATGAGCGCGCGCTGGCCGTGCTCGAGCAACTCGACCATCTGCTCGCCGGTGTCGGCGTCGCTGATGATGGTGCCCACCGGCATGCGCATCTCGATGTCGGGCCCTGCAGCGCCGAACTGGTCGGAGCCACGGCCCTGCTCGCCGTTCTTGGCCTCGTGGCGGCGCGTGTAGCGGTAGTCGATCAGGGTATTGATGTTCTGGTCGGCCACTGCCCAGACGCTGCCGCCGCGGCCCCCGTCGCCGCCATTGGGGCCGCCGAAGGGGATGAACTTCTCGCGCCGGAAGCTCGCGCAGCCCGCCCCGCCGTGCCCGGCGGACACGTCGATCAGGGCTTCATCGACGAACTTCATGGTCGGGCCTCATGGTCAGTTGATCGTAGCGGCTGCAATAACGAAGAAGCCCCGGCAGGCCGGGGCTTCGCTGATGGGAGCGAAGAAACGCTCAGACCGGCGTGACGAACACGGTCTGGCGGTTCAGTGCGCCCTTGATTGCGAAGGAGATCGAGCCATCAACCAGTGCAAACAGCGTGTGGTCCTTGCCCATGCCGACGCCGGTGCCGGCATGAAACTTGGTGCCGCGCTGGCGCACGATGATCGAGCCGGCCGAAACCTGCTGACCGCCATAGGCCTTGACGCCCAGCATCTTCGGCTGCGAGTCGCGGCCGTTGCGGGTTGAGCCCCCGCCCTTTTTCTGTGCCATGAGTTACTCCTGGTGCCGATCAGGCGACGTTGAGCGAGCCGATCAGCAGCTCGGTGTAGTTCTGGCGATGGCCGCCGTGCTTCTGATAGTGCTTGCGACGGCGCATCTTGAAAATGCGCACCTTGTCGTGGCGCCCATGGGCCAAGACCGTGGCCTTGACGTTTGCACCCGCGACCCAGGGAGAACCAACCTGCAGATCCGCACCGCTTCCCACGGCGAGCACCTGCTCGATCACGACTTCCTGGCCCACGTCCGCAGCTATCTGTTCTACCTTGATCTTCTCGCCGGCAGCAACCTTGTATTGCTTGCCACCGGTTTTTATGACCGCGTACATGTGTGACCTTTCAGATGATCCCTGCGCGCGCTACAAGGTCGATGCGGCGCCACGATGCAGCCCGGGCAGCGCCCGGCACGCATCAGTGAACACCGACAACCGGCGCAGAGCCTTTGAGT